>NZ_QOCY01000046.1:0-110104 GCF_024701915.1 Lactobacillus leichmannii
CAAGTGGTATCCCAGTCTTTAGGGCAGATTGCCCACGTGTTACTCACCCATCCGCCGCTAGCATCCAACAAATCATCCCGAAGGAATCTTTGAATTCAGCTCGCTCGACTTGCATGTATTAGGCACGCCGCCAGCGTTCGTCCTGAGCCAGGATCAAACTCTCAATTTGAAAATTGAGCCTTTTTAATCTGCTCCAGATTATTTGCTTGCGAATTGACTTCGCTTATTTGTTTGGATCAAACATTGTTTGACCCGCACACTGCGAAACTTTGTTCAGTTTTCAAAGTACCAACTTGCGTCAAGTGACGCAACGTTTTATATCTTACTCGCTTGTTTGATTCTTGTCAACAAGTTTTTGATATTTATTTTTGTCTTCACTTGTCTTTCGTTAAGAAAGCGCTTTGTGTCTTGTTTGAAGACATTTACTACTTTACCTCCATTTTTCGTTTTCGTCAATCTTTATTTTCAATTTTCTTCTAATTTTTCTTAGCTTTCATTTGCTAGCTTTTTACAATTCATCCCTGCTCCGTTTTTCGCCACTCCCCTTTCCTAGGTCTAGCCCAGCTTGTAAGAAGTAAAATCGTTCACTATTTTTGCTTCTTTCTGCGCTTTCATCATTCTACTCCAGCACAATTGTAAGCATTTACACGCTTCAGATTCATTGAAACTTATGGCCTTTTTCGGCTTGACAAAGAAAACAAAGGGACTATCATGTTAGGTGAAAAGGTTCACAATAAATACTTAGACCTGACAAAAAATGTAGTAATTTTTAGGAGAGAAAAAATGGTTGATGTAAAGAAAACACAGACCACTGTTACTGCTGCCAAGGAATTGTCAGCTGATGAAAAGATGGAAGAAGCCAAGCGCTATACAGGTGAATTAGTTAACAAAGCCTTGGTCGCTGAAGAAGCCTACGCGACCTACAGCCAGGAACAAGTTGACAAGATTGTCGCTGCCATGGCTTTGGCCGGCAGTGAGGCCTCCCTCGCGCTTGCTCATGAGGCAGTAGACGAAACTGGCCGCGGCGTGGTAGAAGACAAGGATACCAAGAACCGCTTCGCTACCGAAAATGTCTACAACTCAATTAAGCACGAAAAGACTGTTGGCATTATCGAAAGAAACCAGGTTGAAGGCTATATCAAAGTTGCTGCTCCTCTTGGCGTTTTAGCCGGGATCGTGCCAACCACCAACCCGACCTCAACAACCATGTTCAAGATCCTGGTAGCTTTGAAGACCAGAAACGCCATCATCTTCTCCTTCCACCCGAAGGCCCAGAAGTGTTCAATCCATGCTGCCCAGATCTTGTATGACGCTGCTTTAAAGGCCGGTGCCCCAAAGAACATCATTCAATGGATCGACAAGGCCAGCCTGGAAAACACCACCGCCTTGATCCGCAACCCAAAGATCGCTTCTATTTTGGCAACTGGTGGTCCCGGCATGGTGCACGCCGCGCTGCAGTCTGGCAACCCGTCAATGGGGGTCGGGGCCGGAAACGGTGCTGTTTATATCGATCACACCGCCTTTTTGGACCGGGCTGTTGAAGATATCCTTTTGTCCAAGCGCTTTGACAACAGCATGGTTTGCGCGACTGAAAACTCAGCCGTAGTTGAAGCACCGATCTACGACAAGTGGCTGCAAATGATGCAGGACAAGGGTGCCTACCTGGTTCCAAAGAAAGACTACCAAAAGCTGGCCGACTTCGTCTTCAATGACAAGCATGGGGTCAATGGACCAGTAGCCGGGATGAGCGCCCGCTGGATTTGTGAACACGCCGGCGTTACCCTGCCTGAAGGCAAGGATGTCCTCCTCTTTGAACTAGATCCAAAGAATATTGGCGAAAAGCTGTCATCCGAAAAACTCTCCCCGCTTCTGTCAGTTTACAAGGCCAAGGACCGGGAAGACGGGATCAGAATCGTCAAAGCCCTGCTTGACTACCAAGGTGCTGGCCACAATGCTGCCATCCAAATCGGCTCCCAAAACGATCCGTTCATCGATGAATACGGCAAGGCTGTCCAAGCTTCCAGAGTCCTGGTTAACCAGCCGGACGCTTTGGGCGGGATCGGCGATATCTACAGTGATGGCCTGCGGCCAAGCTTGACTTTGGGGACTGGTTCATGGGGGAAGAACTCCCTGTCTCACAACCTGTCGACCAGCGACCTCTTGAACATCAAGACCATTGCCAAGCGGCGGAACCGGCCGCAATGGATCCGCCTGCCGGAGAAGATTTTTTACGAAAAAGACTCCATTACCTATCTTTCAGATGAAAATGAGCAGGAAATCAGCCGGGCCTTTATCGTCGCTGACCCGGGCATGGTCAAGTTCCACTTCGTTGACAAGGTCTATGAACAGCTGGCTTTAAGAGACAAGCAGGTCGACACGGCCATCTACAGTGAAGTCTTGCCTGACCCGCCGCTGAGCCAAGCGATCAAGATTGCCAAGCAGATGAAGAAGTTTGCACCAGATACCATTATCGCCATCGGCGGCGGCAGCGCCCTGGACGTCTCCAAGATCGCCCGCTACATCTACGAATACAGCCTGGACCAGGAAGATGGCTGGCTGGACAACTACGACAATGTGAGCGAGCTCTTCAAGGAACTGCAGCAGAAGTTTGTCGATATCAGAAAGCGGATCGTCAAATTCAAGCATGAGACCCGGACCAGTCTGGTCTGCATCCCTACCACGTCAGGGACTGGGTCAGAAGTCACCCCTTACGCCGTCATCACCGATGACAAGCAGCATGTCAAGTACCCGTTGACTGACTACGAACTGACTCCGCAAGTCGCAATCGTTGACCCGGCCTTCGTCATGACCGTGCCAAAGCATACCGTGGCCTTCTCCGGCTTCGACTGCCTCTCCCACTCTTTGGAAAGCTACGTCTCTGTTGCAGCCAGTGACTTCACCCGGCCATGGTCACTCAAGGCCATCCAGCTGATCATGAATAACCTGGAAGCTTCTTACAAGTACGACCCGCAGCACCCGACTTATGAAGGAGAAAAAGCCCGGGAAAACATGCACTACGCGGCAACCTTGGCCGGGATGGCTTTTGCCAACGCCTTCTTGGGCCTCAACCACTCCATTGCCCACAAGCTGGGCGGGGCCTTCGGCTTCCCGCACGGCCTCTGCATTTCAATTGCCATGCTGCCGGTCATCAAGTTCAACGGTGCCAGTGGCAATGTCAAGCGGACGCCTTACCCAAGATATGAAGTTTACCGGGCCCAAAAAGACTATGCTGATATCGCCCGCAGCTTAGGCCTGCCAGGCAAGAGTGACGCGGAACTGGTTGATTCTCTTTGCAAGCGGATCCGGGAACTGATGAAGGCCTGCGATATTGAACCCTCCCTTTCAGCCAACGGGGTCAGCAAGGAAGCCTTTGACGCCGCCTTGCCAGCCATGATCGACCGGGTCTACGATGACCAGTGCACGGTGCAAAACCCGCGCCAGCCAAGCATGGCTGAAATCAAGCAGCTCTTGCTCAGCATGTATTAAAAATACCTTCCCTGGATTTTTCCTAAAATTTTAGTCATCTGTAATCCACCAATAAAGCAAAACAAGTCCTGTTTGAGTTTATCAAGCAGGACTTGTTTTTTGTGAAAGGAGTTTTCAGTTAATTATTGCTTGTCCTTGGCAGCCAGCCAGTATGGCAAGGCTACAAAGACAATACCGCCGGCCATGTTGCCCAGGGTTACCCAGAGCAGGTTGTAGAACATGCCGCCGGCTGAAGCGGCGCCTGCCCCTTGCACTGGATTCAGCAAGGCAACGATGAAGGTCGTCATGTTGGCCACGCTGTGCTCAAAGCCAGTTGAGAAGAAGGCCAAAAGGCACCAGAAGATCATGATCAGCTTAGCTGAGTCGCTCTTGGTCTGGAAGCCTGACCAAACAGCCAGGCAGACCAAGATGTTACAGAGAATGCCCCGCAAGAAAAGCTGGCCAGCTGGCGCGGCGATCTTAGCAGCTGCCGCCTTGGTGAAGACAGTTGCCGTAACCGGCAGATCCAGGCCGGACTTGACAAACATCCAAGCCAAGATTCCAGCCCCCAGCAAGTTGCCCAGCCAGCAAACCAGCCAGAGAAGACCCGCTTGGCCCAGCTTGACCTTCTTTTCCAAAAGGCCCGCACTCATCACGAAGTTGTTGCCAGTAAAAAGTTCAGCTCCGGGAATGACCACTAGGCTCAAGGCGACCCCGAAGATCATCCCCTTGATCAAGTTGGCGACCGGGTTAGTTCCTAATTGTCCCCCAACCGTGAAGGCCAGCAAGATCCCGAAACCGATGTACATCCCTGCCAAAATGGAAAGCACGACATAGCCGGCTGGATTAGTCTTCAGCAGGTTAAATTTCTTTTGCGCCGCGCTAGCAGCCGCGGCAAATGATTCCTTATACATTATGTTACCTCTTATTCTTTTGCATGAAAGTACCTAATTCCTGTAAATTATTATATGCTTTTCTCCGGACTATGTAAACGCTTTTATTTATATAAATCAAATATTTTCCCAGTCAAAAATATTATCAGTAGGAATATAAGCAAAACGAAGTACCAAAAAAAGCTCAAACCCAGCAGTCATGCGGGATTGAGCTTGTTACAGATTATTAATGAACCAGTCAATGACCTTGTTCCAAAAATGCTTCCAGTGGTATGAGACCAGTTCCCAGCCGGGCTGGTGATGACAAGGTCTTTGAAGGCTCCGTCATAAACGTCGTCAGCGATATTGCGCTGGCTTCGCCAAAGCCGCCGAAAGCACTCTCCAGGGCCACCCCGCCGGCTGCTTGTTCCTTGATCTGCCGCTGGCAGAGCTTTTGGCCTTGATCAGGGCCTTTTTAGGGGCAATTGCCGTCAAGCCGGCTCCCTTCTGTTACCAAGATGCCGCTTCCGATCAGCTGCTGGCGGCTTTTCACCAGGTCTTTGATCAGCACGTCGTTTTCCCGGGCCCGGGCGGCTGGCAGGGCGAAAGATGCAGAAAGGCCAGCTTTTTTGAGGTAGCCCAGGATCTTTTCATTGCTTTCCTGGCTGTCGGTTAAACCAGCGAAGATTAAAGCCACTGACCTTTGCTTAGCCTCCTTTTGGCTGGTCAGGTATTTATTTCCTTCGAGTTATCAAAAAGGTCTTTTAAGAATTACTTGCCGGCGTGGACAAGACCGCTCTTAAAGCCTAAAATAAAAGGGATGAAAATTCTAGAACGAAAAAATGGAGGATGTCATGAAAAAGAAAGTTCTCTTGATTGCTTTTGCGGCCCTGGCTCTGACTGCCTGCTCCAGCAAAAAGGCCACGACTGACAGCGAAAGCGACAAGAAGGCCGCGAGCTCAATTTCCAGCTCCAATGTCGTCAAGCAGACCAGCAACAAGATCAATCTCACTAATTACAAGAAGATCAAGGTCGTTGAAAAGACCGGATCTACTCCCAGCCAGGTAACTGATCTCCTGGGCCGGGAAGCTGACGCCAAGAGCAAGGCCAAAACCAGCAAGCTCAAAGCCACCATCTACACTTGGGAAGGGGTCCAAAACGGCAGTGCCGGCGCCAACCTGGCCGTTGAATTCGCCAACGGGGTGGCTATTGCCAAGCAGATTTCCGGCCTAGTCGTCAACCGGTCCAAGCAAATTACACCCAAAGACTACAAGTCCCTCAAAAAGGGGATGACCCAAGAGGAAGTCGAAGCCATTGTCGGCAAGCCCAACGGCTACTCAGAATCTGACTATTCCAATTCTGACGTGGCCCTCTGGCTCTACACCAGCGGCCTGAAGAGCGACGGCCAGGCCAACTTCTACGTTACCTTCCAGAAGAACAAGCTGGTCGCCAAAAAAGCCCAGAACTTTAACTAAAGCAAAAGAGCTCCCGGATTCCGGGAGCTCTTTTTTGACCTGAAAAATAAGCTGGAGATAGAAAATAAAAAATAAAACAAAAAAGCAAGCATTTCTGCTTGCTCGCGTCATGCCCACTAAAGGAGTCGAACCTTCACTCTGTTGCCAGAACAGCGACCTGAACGCTGCGCGTCTGCCAATTCCGCCAAGTGGGCTTTCCGATGACAGTATTTATAATAGCAAAAGTTTTCGGAAAAGGGAAGGGCTTTTTACAAAAAACTTGTCTTAATTACTTCCCCGCTGGACCAGGCACTGATCTTCCCGCCTTTTTCCAGCAAAAGCCGGCCCTGGTCATCAAAGCCGGCGCAAGTGCCGGAGATGTTCCGCCCAGCAATTTTCAAAGTAACCCTCCTGCCAGTCAAGATGCTCAATTCCCGGTAGCGGGGCAGGCAATCCTGCCAGCTGGCAGCCCGGCAGATCACACAGGCCAAATCATCTGCCAAAAGCGGATCAAAATCCCCCGCTTCCAGCAAGCGGGTAGCTTGGGGCAGGCTGGCCGGAAGTTCCGCGCCTAAGTTGAGGCCCAGGCCAACTACTATCCCGCCTGCCACCTGCTCGGTCAAGATGCCGGCAACTTTTTTCCCTTGATAAAAAAGATCATTGGCCCACTTGAGGCCAATCTCTAAGCCGTACCTGGCCCGCAGGAAGTCAGCTACCGCTGTCCCAACTGCCAAGGTCAGCAAGGGATTCTCTTGCTTTTCCAGGCAAACTGACAGGTAAAGGCCATTTTTCGGTGAATAAAAGGCCCGCCCCTGCTTGCCGTAGCCCTGCGTCTGCTCTAAAGCACTAACGGCAAAAGGCGGTTTTTTCTTTTCCAGCAGCTTTTTAGCCAGATCTTGCGTTGAAGGCAGGACCAGGTAGCAGTAAATCTCCATCGCGGCCTCCTAGGAGAGGTGAACGCCCTTGTCAACGTAGATGATGTCGCCAGTCAGG
Organism: Lactobacillus leichmannii; assembly: GCF_024701915.1. Classification (NCBI taxonomy): domain Bacteria; kingdom Bacillati; phylum Bacillota; class Bacilli; order Lactobacillales; family Lactobacillaceae; genus Lactobacillus; species Lactobacillus leichmannii. Next base: position 6,785 of record NZ_QOCY01000046.1, read on the forward strand.
CCGGTTGACAGGTCACTGAGCAGGAAGGCGCAGCAGTTACCCAGTTCTTCCAGGCTGACATTGACCCCATCAACCGTCAAGGACCGGGACTGCTCCAAGAGATCCTTGTGTCCGCCAATCCCCGTCACGGCCAAAGTCTTCATGGCCCCGGCAGAAATCGCGTTGACCCGGCTGCCAGTCTTGCCCAGGTCCCGGGCCAGGTAGCGGACAGAACTTTCCAAAGCCGCCTTGGCAATCCCCATCGTGTTGTAATTGCTGATGGCTCTTTCCGACCCGATGAAGGTCAAGGTAACGATTGAGGCCTTAGGGGCCAAAAGTTCCTTTTCCTGGGCAGCCTTAGCCACGGCGATCAAGGAGTAGCTGGAAATATTTTGGGCAGTCAAGTAGCCTTCCCGGCTGGAATTGAGGATGGACCCTTCCAGTTCATTTTTCGGGGCAAAAGCTACCGCGTGAACCAGGCCGTCGATCTGGCCGAACTTTTCCTTCACTTGGTCAAAAGCCGCGTCAATGCTCTCATCGCTGGCCACATCACATTCAACCATTTCTTCTTCCGCCAGGCCCAGCTTGAGCAGGCTCTTTTCCAAGCGGTCATTTTGGTAACTGTAGACCACTTCCCCGCCCTGGGCCTTGATTTGCTCAGCGCAGCCCCAGGCAATGGACCGCTTGTTGGCCACGCCCATTACCAAAAACTTTTTTCCAGCTAAAATTCCTGCCATCTTCTTCACCTAAAACTTTCTGAAACGTTCATAGCGCCGGTTAAGCAGACTGCTGACCGGCAGCTTTTGCAATTTTGCTAATTCTTCTTCCAAGACCCGGGCAATTTCCCGGCACTGGGCAGACTTGCTGCCTTCTTGCTTGATCACGCCTTCGATCACCTGCCCCTTGAGCAGGGATTCCGGCGTCAAGCCCAAAAGCTCTGCTGCTTCAGCCGCCCGGCTAGCGTCCTTCCACAGGATGGAGGCAAAACCTTCCGGAGACAGGACTGAATACATGGAATTTTCCATCATCCAAAGCTCATCCCCGCAAGCCAAAGCCAGGGCCCCGCCAGAGCCACCTTCACCGAAAATCACGCTGATAATTGGCGTTTGGGCCTGGCCAATATCCGTCAAGCACTGGGCAATCGCCTGCCCCTGGCCGGCATATTCGGCCTCTTTACCGGGAAAGGCCCCGGCCGTATCAATAAAAAGGAGAACCGGCCGCTTAAAGCGGGCCGCATCTTTGACCAAGCGGGCCGCCTTCCGGTAGCCGGCTGGTTCCGGCTGGCCAAAGTGCTTGGCCAGGCGCTCTTCCAGCTTATGTCCCCGGCTGGTGGTGATCACGGTCACTGGCTGACCGGCAAACAGGCCGATCCCCCCAACGATGGCCGGGTCATCTGCCCCCTGCCGGTCCCCATGCAGCTCCACAAAGTCGCTGAACAAGTGCGCCCGCAGATAGTGAGCCGACAATTTATCACTGGCCCGGGCGGCCCGGACCGTTTCCATAGCATCAGTCATCCTGCATCCCTCCGTACTTTAACAGCCAGGCCAGGGTCTCTTTTTCCTCCTGCCGCAAAACGATCCGGTCGATAAAGCCGTGCTTTAAGACCGTTTCTGCCCGCTGGGCATCTTTTGGCAGCTGCTCATGGATGGTCTGCTCAATCACCCGGCGGCCGGCAAAGGCCACCATGGCGTGAGCTTCAGCCAGAGTAATGTCACCTTCACTGGCAAAGCTGGCCGTCACCCCGCCGGTAGTTGGGTCGGTCAAAATAACCAGGTATAAGAGACCGGCTGCCTTATGCCGGTTAACCGCGTTGACCACTTTAGCCATCTGCATCAAAGAGTAGATCCCTTCCTGCATCCGGGCCCCGCCGCTGGCTGTAAAGACCACGACCGGCAGCCGTTTTTCAGTAGCTGCCTCAATGAGCCGGGTCAGCTTTTCCCCGGTCATCTGGCCTAAAGAACCCATGATAAAAAAGGGATCCATGATGGCCAGGGCTGTCTCCTGCCCGCCAATTTTGGCCAGGCCGGTCCAAACCGCTTCATTTAAGCCAGTCTTTTTCTTTCCAGCGGCAACTTTCACCTCATAATTGGGAAAATGGAGGGGGTCACTGGGCTGAATATCCTTAAACCACTCCTCGCTTTCCTCGCAGAGCCAGGCCAGGCGTTCCCTGGCGGTCAAGCGGAAGCCGTAATCGCAGTCCGGGCAGGTCTTGTACTTGTCCAGGCGGCTGGCGAAAAATTCCAGCCCGCAATTCGGGCACCGCTGCATCAAACCGCTCGGCACCAGGTCTTCCGCCCTTTTATTAGCCTTAACATGCCGCTCAGAGATCGTGTTTCTTTTTTTAAACAGCCTCATGCTTGTCTACCTGCTCCTTCCAGCGGGGCAAAAATTCCCTCTCTAAATAAGTATTGGTGAAAGTCCCCTGCTTAAATTCCGAATCAGCCAAAATGGCCAGGTGAAAGTCCTGGTTGGTCTTGACCCCCCGGATCACCAGCTCCTTTAAAAGCCGCTGCATCCGCGCAACTGCTTCTTGCCGGCTGCTGCCCAAGGCGATGATTTTAGCCAGCATGGAATCGTAAAATGGCGAAACCACCATGCCCTGGTAAAGGGCGGAATCAATCCGCATGCCCGGGTTGCCGACTGGCAAAAAGAGGTAGTCGACCTGGCCGGTTGACGGCATGAAGTCCCGGCTGGAATCTTCAGCGTTGATCCGGCATTCGATAGCATTGCCTTTAAAGCCTAAGTCTGTCTGCTTAAAAGGCAGCTTTTCCCCGGCCGCGACCAGGATCTGGGCCTTAACCAGGTCAACGCCGGTAACCATTTCCGTTACCGTGTGTTCTACCTGCAGGCGGGTGTTCATTTCCATAAAGTAGAAATTATGGTCCTGATCCATCAAAAATTCAATCGTCCCCGTATTCAGATAATCAGCTGCTTCGGCGGCCCGGACAGCAATCTGGCCCAGTTTTTCCCGCTCGCTTTCACTGATCAGTTCACAAGGGCTCTCTTCGATCACCTTTTGCTTGCGCCGCTGCAGGCTGCAGTCTCTTTCCGGGAAGTAGACGCAGCTGCCAAAGCTGTCCCGGATAACCTGGACTTCAATGTGCTTGACATTGGTCAAGACCTTTTCCAGATACATCTGGTCATTGCCAAAATCCAGCCGGGCTTCATTTTGGGCCAGGCTGAAAGCGTCAGCCATTTCACCAGGCTCTTTAACCTGCCGGATCCCCTTGCCGCCCCCGCCGGCCGCGGCCTTCAATAAGACCGGGTAGCCGACTTCAGCAGCAACCTTTTTAGCTTCTTCCGGTGACTTGATAAAGTCCCGGCTGCCCGGGGTAACCGGCACCTTGTGCTTGATCATCAGCTGGCGGGCGTGTTCCTTATTGCCCATCTGGTCGATAGTTTCCGCCTTTGGCCCGATAAAGGTCAAACCGCAGGCCGCGCAAAGACTGGCAAATTCCGCGCTTTCTGACAAAAAGCCATAGCCCGGGTGGATGGCCTGGGCCCCGGTCCCGGTGGCCGCTGAGATGATATTTTTAATGTTCAAGTAGGAGTCGCTAGGGCGGCTAGCGCCCACGCAGACCGCTTCATCGGCCAGCTGGACATGCAGGCTGTCCCGGTCAGCTACTGAGTAGATAGCGACGGACTTGATGCCCATTTCCTTAAGGGTCCGGATGATCCGGACCGCGGCTTCGCCCCGGTTGGCAACTAAAACTTTGTCAAACATTTTTCTCACCTGAAATCATGAAGGTCAATTCCGCCGTGCAGGCCTTCTTCCCGTCGACCCAGGCAATTCCCTGCCCCAGGCCGATATGGCCCTTGACCTTTTCCAAAGTCACTTCCAGCTTGACCTGGTCGCCGGGCTTGACCATCTGGCGGAACTTAGCGTTTTTGATACCGCCAAAATAGGCCGTCTGCCCCTTGAAGCGGTCGGCGCTTAACAGGGCCACGGCCCCGGTTTGGGCCAGGGATTCCACGAGCAAGACCCCGGGCAGGACAGGATTTCCCGGGAAATGTCCCTGGAAAACCGCCTCATTATTGGTCACGTTGCGGATGGCCACGGCGCTTTCGCCGGGAACCAGGTCGATGACCTTGTCAATCAAAAGCATGGGATAGCGGTGGGGGATAATTTCTTGTATTTGGCTGGAATCCAATACAGTCATGCTAGGCCTCCTCAATCAAAAAGAGCGTTTGCTCACATTCAACCAGGTCTTCGTTTTCCACGCAGACCTCCTTGACGGTGCCGGAAACATCACTCTTGATCTCCGTCATCATCTTCATGGCTTCCACGATGCAGACGGTCTGCCCGGCCTTGACCTGGTCGCCGGCCTTCACAAAAGCTGGCTTGTCCGCGGCCGGCTGCAGGTAGATCGTCCCAACCAGGGGCGACTTGATGGCATGACCGGATGCAGCTTTTTCTGCTTGAACAACCGGCGCGGCTTCAGCTGCTTCTTTTGGCAAAAGCGGACTTTCAGCTTTTTGGGCTGGCAAAACCGGGCCTGCTTCTGCCTCTGTCTTTTGCGTGTATTCGTTCTTGCTCAGAAAAAGCTCTGAACCGTCCAAATTCAGCTTCATTTCCCGGATGCTGGACTTTTCAAACTTGTCCAGCAGTCTTTCAACATCTGTTATTTCCAAAATCAGGCCCACTTTCTAAAAGCTAACACGGCATTGTGGCCGCCAAAGCCGAAGGAATTACTCAAAGCATAGTCAACTTCTTGTTCCTGGTTACCAGCCTTTACCAATTTGACCGGGCATTCCGGATCCTGGGCAAAGCAGCCGACATTGGCCGGCAAGATGCCTTTTTCCAGGCTGGCGCAGGTAATGACGGCTTCAACCGCTCCGGCGGCCCCTAAGAGGTGGCCGGTCATCCCCTTGGTTGAGGAAACCAGGACCTGGTCGCCAAAGACTTCCTTAATTGCCTTGGCTTCCCCGCTGTCATTGGCCTTAGTCGCCGTCCCATGGGCATTGATATAGCCGACTTGGTCCGGCTTGATGCCAGCTTCTTCAACCGCCAGCCGCATGGCTCTGGCTGCTCCTTCACCTTTAGGATCAGGACTGGTGATATGGTAGGCATCGCTGGTTGCCCCGTAGCCGACTACTTCAGCCAGAATCTTAGCCCCCCGCTTTTGGGCATGGTCCAAGCTTTCCAGGATCAAGGCCCCAGCCCCTTCGCCTAAGACGAAGCCGTGCCGGTTTTGGTCAAAGGGCAAAGACGCCTTGAGGGGGTCAGTGCTGGTTGACAGGGCGGTCAAGGCCGCGAAACCGGAAATAGCCGTTTCATTGACGCTGGCTTCGCTGGCCCCGGTAATCATGACCTCAGCCCGACCTTCCTTGATCTGCCGGTAGGCTTCCCCGATGGAGTTGGTCCCGCTGGCGCAGGCGGTAACAATGGAGGTAGAAATATTTTTAGCATTAAAGCGGATGGAAATATTGCCCGCCGCCATGTTGGCAATGGCCATCGGGATAAAGAAAGGTGAAATCCGCTTTGGCCCCTTGTCATGCATCTTGATGACCTGCTCTTCAATCGTGGTCAGGCCCCCGATCCCGGAGCCGAAAATCACGCCCAGCTCTTCCGCCTTCACTATTTCCGGAGTCAAGCCAGCCATCTCGTAGGCTTCCTGGCAGGCCTGGATGGCGTATTGGGAATACAGATCCATCCGCTTGCCGTTTTTCTTGCCGACAACCTGACTGACGTCAAAATCATCGATTTCCCCGGCCACGCTGATGCCGGTCTCACTGGCATCAAACTTCTTGATCGGCTTGATGCCGACCACGCCATTTAAAGTATTTTCAACAAAAGCCTGGCAGCCATTGCCGTTCGGACTGACTGCCCCCATGCCTGTAACTACTACTCGCATATCTTCTCCTTAAATGGTCATTCCCCCGTCAACAACCAGGGTCTGGCCGGTAACATAGTCGTTTTCCGCCAAAAAGACTGCCGCCTGGGCAACTTCTTCTGCCTTGCCAAAGCGGGCCAAAGGAATTTGGCTAAGTGCCTGCTCTTTGACCTCATCTGGCAGGACAGCAGTCATTTGGCTGGCAATCATCCCCGGCGCGATCGCGTTCACGCGAACGCCGCGTCCGGCAGCTTCCTTAGCAGCGGTCTGGGTCAAGGCGATTACGCCGGCCTTTGAAGCCGCGTAGTTTGCCTGGCCGGCGTTGCCGTGCTGGCCGACGATGCTGGCCATATTGATGATGGCTCCGGACCGCTTTTTCAGCATTTTCTTCAAGGCCTTCTGGGTCAGCATAAAGCTTGACCACAAGTTGACCTTGATCACCTGGTCAAAGTCAGCCAGCTTCATCCCGATCATAATCTGGTCTTTGGTAATGCCGGCATTGTTGACCAGGATGTCAATCTCGCCAATTTCTTTAAAAAGCTGCTTGACCGCGCCTTCGTCGCTGACGTCAGCGGAAAAATACTGGTAGTCTGCCCCAATTTCTTCCAGCTGGTCAGCGATTTCCTCCGGCAATTCCGGCCGCCGGCCATTTAAGAGCACCCGGCAGCCCTTTTGCGCAAAAGCCAAGGCAGTTGCTGCCCCGATTCCTTGCGTTGACCCGGTCACCAGGACCCGCTTATTTTGTAAATCCATTCTGCTCCTCCTCTACAAACTGCTGGTATTCAGTCAGACTCCCGACCTGCCAGGTCTTTAGGTTCTTGTCCGCCTGCTTGGCAAAAGCTGACAGGGCGTGGCCTGGGCCGATTTCCAGGCTGGCCGTCATGCCTAAGTCCAGCAGGCCTTTGACGCAAGCGTCAAAGTGAGTTGGCACCATCAGCTGAACTTCCAGGATTTTGGCCAGATCTTTTTCGGCAAAAGGCTGGCAAGTGCTATTGCTGATGACTGGGTAAGTTCCCGCATTGAAAACTTCACCCTTCAGCCGCTGGCCCATTTTCCGGCTGGCTGCCTGGTAAAGAGGAGTGTGGAAAGCTCCGGCAACATCCAAGGGAATTGCTCTTTTGGCCAGCTTGCGGTCAGCAATTTCTTGGCCCAGTTCTGGCAAAAGCTGCTTTTCTCCGGCAAGAACAACCTGCTTAGGTGAATTGTAGTTGCCCAGGTAGACTGCTTGGCCAGCTGCCTGCTTTGCTCGCAAAAAGTCTTCCAAGCCCGGAAGATCCGGCTTGGTCAGGGCCAGCATCCCGCTGGCCGTCTTTTCTGAATCAAGCTGCATGTATTCACCCCGGTCGGCGACCAGGGCCAGGCCGGCTGGCCAGGTTAAACAGCCGCTGGCTAAAAGAGCCCCGTATTCGCCTAAGGAGAGGCCGGCCAGACCACATACTGGCAGGTCAGTGTCCCGGACCAGCATTTGCCAGATCCCGTATTCAAAGGCCACCAAAGCCGGCTGCACATACCTGGTTTCATCCAGCTGGCCGCGGTCGTTTTTCCAGATTTCCGGCAAGTCTAAGCCGCATGCCTGGCTGGCCTGGTCAATTGTTTCCTTAAACAAGGGATCACTTAGAAAATCCAAGCCCATCCCGGCCTGCTGGGCCCCTTGGCCGGCAAAGAGAATTCCGAATTTCATGGTCTGGTCCTGTTAGTCCTTTTCAGCTAGCTGCTTTTGCACCAAAGCTACCACGTCGGCAACCGTCTTGGTGTTTTCATCAGCGTCCAGTTCGATGTCATATTCGTCTTCCAATTCGTTGACGATTTCAAACAAGTCCAGGCTGTCCGCTTCCAAGTCATCCTTGATGTTGGCTTCCATGGTCACTTGATCTTCTTCAACGTCCAGTTCTTCAACGGCGATCTTCTTTACAGTTGCGAAAATTTCTGCTTCTGACATGTGTCTGCTCCTTTTTAAAAAATAAAAACTAAAAGTAAAATCAAATCTAACTTATCTAAAACGCCAATATTCTTATAGTCTGACCAGCTGGGCGGCCGCGGTTAAGCCCCCGCCAAAGCCGGCCAACACAACCAGGTCGCCCGCCTGCGCCTTCCCCTCTTCTGCCAGCCCGGCCAAGAGAATGGCTTCACTGGCGGCTGAGGTATTGCCGTATTCGGCAATATTGCAGGGGAACTTTTCCTCTGGCAGATCCAGCCTCCTGGCTACCTGCTTGATGATCCGGTAGTTGGCCTGATGCAAAAGGAAAAGGTCGACTTCCGCTAAACCCACGCCTGCTTCTTCTAAACAAGCGGTGATTACTTCGGGCACCTTGTGGGTGGCAAATTTGTAAACCTCCCGCCCGTTCATCTTGAAGGGGGCCAGGCCCGTTACCGGACCGGGAAAGGGCTGCGGGCTGGTCTGGCCAGCTGACAGGAATTTGGCCAAGTGGCCGTAACTTTTCAGCTGGCTGGCCAAGAAATGCGGCTCAAGCGCGTCATTTTTGATCAAGACCCCGCCGGCGCCATCCCCGAAGAGGACAGCCGTCGTTCTATCCTGCCAGTCAACCAGCTTGGACAGGGTTTCTGCCCCGATTACCAGGGCCATCCCGCCCGGCCGCCGCAGCATTTTTTCCGCCACGTCTAAAGCATAGACGAAACCAGAACAGGCCGCTGACAGGTCAAAGCAGGCCGCGTTTTCCGCCCCAACCGCTGCTTGAACCAGGGCCGCCGTGGCCGGGGTGTAGGCGTCTGGCGACATGGTCGCGACAATGATCAGGTCAACCCCTGCCGGATCCTCGCCAGCCAGGAGCTGCTTGGCCACCTGGATGGCCAGGTCCGAGGTGTTTTCCTGTTGACTGATCCGCCGGCTGGAAATCCCGGTCCGGGTCTTGATCCACTCGTCACTGGTCTCCATGATCTGGCTCAAGTCGTCATTACTGACCGCGAATTCGGGCAGGTAACGGCTGCTTTTTGCAATTCTGGCGTAAGTCAAGGCAATCCTCTTTTCTGTTCAAAACTATAATTTTATCGACATGTACAAAGTATAGTCCTCGCCTAAAAAAAGTCAATACTATTCACGTATTGTATAGTCTACAAAACCCTTATAAGGCTAGTATTCATAAGGGCTTTTAGATAGCAAAAAACTTTTATTTTTTTGCATCCCTGGCCCATGTATAGCTTTTTCTTTTTTGCTTTTTTGCTGGCAAAAAGAAAAGACCCGGAGGCATTTGCTCCGAGTCTGTCGACTAAGTTATTATTTTAAAAAAATCTTATGCTATTTTTCCAGCCGCTTGTGCTCTATCCGCTTCCTGGCCTCCTGCAGCTTCTCCTGCTTACTGTTGATGTTTTTGACCCCCAGGATATCCAAAAAGAAAGTAAAGATCGGGACACTGACGATCAAGCCCCAGGTGCCGAAGAAGTGCTCGCCAAAGAGCAGGACAACGAAGGTGTAGAAGATCGGCAATTCCGTCTTGCTGGACATGAATTTCGGATTCAAGATATAGGTTTCCAGGGTGTGCAGGACAGCGATCATGATCAAAATGTAGATCACGTCCTGGATCCCGCCGACCGTATAAGCCACCAGAGACAGAGGGATCAGGGAAATGATCACCCCAGCCACCGGGACCAGGCTGCAGATGAAGACCATGAGGCCCAGGGCAAAAATCTGCGGCATCTTCATGATGGCCAGGCAGACAATAGTCAAAGCCGTGTTGCAGATGGCAATCAAGAACTGGGCTTCCAGCACCACCCCGAAGGTATTGGTAAACTTGCGGCCAAAGTAGGCAATGTCTTCAAAAAGCCAGCCAAAGAGGTCGGACTTCAAAAAAGACTGGCTGAAGGTCTGCATTTCTTTTAACTCAATCGTGTAAAAGAAGCTCAAGACCAGGGCCATGACAAAGGACATGGTGACTGACCCGAAGCCCTTCAAGGCCGCCGTCAGCGCCGTTAAGCTGTTCTTGACCTGGCTGGAAATCGTTTTTTCAGAGACATACTTGTGTAGCTGGGTCATCAGCCAGCCCACGTCATTGGTCTGGTAATAGTTGATCACCGACTTGGTCATCTTGGTCACCTGCTTGACCAAAACCGGGACATAGTAGCGCAGGCCAAAGTAAAGCAGGACGACAATCAAGAGATAGGTCAAAGCGACAATCAATTTGTCAGAAACATGCTTGAATTTCCCCTGGACGAACCTGACCAGGTGAACGATCAAGTAGGTAAAGATAAAGGAGAGCAGGATCGTGTTCATCATCGCCCGCACATAGTACAGGGCCAGAATGATCATGACCAGGACCGTTGTCCGCCGCAAGTGAATGTTGTTTTTAAATCTGTTCCATAACCTGGCTTCCATAGTGCCTTCCCCAACTAATTAATTTCCGGAAAAATTATTTTGTTTATTGTAAACTTTTTCACCAGAAAAAACAAATCAGAAGGCACCGCCGCCGCTGCCGCCCCCAAAACCGCCGCTGGAGGCGCTGGAGGCCGAGAAGTTGCCGCCTGAGCCAGCTGAAGACGAAATCGCCTCATCAAAGCTGGAGGCAAAGGCCCCGTAGCTGGCACCGGCATAGTAGTAGGTCCAGTAAGGGTCGGCCGCGATCTCTTCCGGGAATTCCAGCTTCAGCTGCTTGAGGACCTTCTTGGCCAGGCCAAAAGCAATGGCATAAGGCATGACCTGCTCCCACAGGGTCAGTTCCCCGATGTCGCGCAGCTTGAACTGGCCAATGTCATCCAGCATGGCTTCAAAGCCTAAAGCCTGTTCAGTTGCCCTTGCCCCCTTTTCCGTCAAGTCGGAGAAGTGGTGCAGGCGCAGGCGGGCTAGACCAAAGGTAGCCAGCACCCAGAGGATGGCGGGCAGGAGCCAGAAGGTGTATTTGTCATAAAGGAAGAAACAGACGACGATGGCTGCCACTGAGACAAACATCAAGCCCAGAGTATAGAGGGATAATAGCTCCTCCCGGTCCTGCAATTTCTGGTCAATGTAGCCCTCCTTGATTAGGGCCTTTTGGCTGGCCTCCTGCCAGTTCTTGTAACTGGAAGTAATCTCCTGGCTGCCGCTATATTGCTTTAAGTCCTTGTTGCTGAAACTTTGCCCGTTGCCGACCTTTTTGAAAAGCCTATTTAAAAGCGGCAGGTCGCCCTTGTACTTGCTGGTCTTGGCATAAGTGAAGTTCTTTCCCTTCTTGCCTGCCTTAATGGTAATTTCACCCCGGCCGGCCCGGAGGGCGATTTCTCCGGCCAAAGCCTTGCCATCCGGGTCTTTCTTGGTCACCAGGATCTGGGCCGTGGTCGGGCTGAAGGCGGGAATTTCAAAATTGTGGCCAATTTCTTTCTTGGCCTTGACCGGGCTGCCCGACTTTCTGCTCTTGATAAAGACCGGCAGATAAAGGAGCGGTGATAAAGCAAAAAGAGCCAGGCCGATCAATTCATAAACGTTGTGGCGGGCCTTTTTTGCGGCAGTTTCCTTAGCCAGCGCTTTTTCCTGGTCCACGACTTTAGCCGCGATTTCTCCGGAATGCTGCTTTTTATTCTGGCTGACTAAACTGTTTGGAAAAAGCAGGTGCAGCTCCAGAAAAGTCGCCTCCGGCAAAGTGGCTACTTCCGCTTTAACCAGGCCCTTTTCCTTGTCAACGGTCAAATGGCCGTTAGCATTGACATGGGCCCACCCTTTCAAGAAGGACAGCTTTTTATCCTGGAAGCGGACAGTCGCCGTGACATTGGAAATCTCTTTATCCCAGCCGTCCCCAACAATCTTGAAGTTCAGTTCAGAAGCGTCCTCGTAGCTGTCAACTGCTCCAGAAATCTTGTAGCGGTAAACCACCTGGACCTTTCCATCGTCAACATGGTGGTAAACCTTGAACTTATAGGAATTGCCGTCTTTATTGAAGTGGTAGACATTGCCGCTGTCCGCCTGGTTGTTCAAGGCCGGCTTGACCGTCTTTCCGCTGGCCAGGTCCTTGACCTCGACGCTCTGCCCGCTGACCTTCTGTCCGCTGGCTAAGTTCTGGGTGTAATAAACCCCGTTAGCTGAATCGTCAAAGTCATAGACGATCTTCCGGATCATTGACAAGGACCCGTCAGAATTAACAATTGCCGTGACATCCATCTTGGTCAGGTCATAATCGGCAAAAACTTTTTCCGGTAAAAAAGCAGCCGAAAAGCTGGCCAAAAATAAAGCCAGGACCCAAAGATACTTCCGTTTCATCTTTTTCTCCCTTTCATTTTTCTATTGTTCAGATAAGCTAGGCTGACTGACGCAATTTGAGAATATTTTTTCTTAAAATCATTATAATTCAAGCGGTAATTGCTTGGCAACGCGGAAAACATCAGCATTTATTGATAGAAAATAAGCCTTTCTTATGCTTATAGCCGCCAGGCGTGGTATACAGTATTTACTAACCTGGTCTAATCGACCAAATTGTGTTGGGAGGAAATACAATGCGCAAACCAATGCTGGCCGGCATCCTTGCCGCTGAACTCGCTTTAGTCGGGGCAGCTGTCTTTTATCACCAAAGCCAGGCTGACAAGAGCAGTCAGTCCGCTGGCAGCAGCAAGACCTACAAGGTCTACAGCAAGGCGGAAAAAGCCAAGGCCGACAAGGAAGACGAAAAGTCTGAATCATCAAGCAAGGCTAAAAGCAAGAGCAAGAAGAGCAAACTCAACTTACAGCTACTCCAGCCCAAGCAGCTCCAAGAGCTCCACTAAGTCATCTACTTCAACTGGCTCTTCCAGCTATATGCCTAAGAAGAGCAGCACGACCACCAGCAAGTCTACGGCTGACGATGATGTCAACACGACTGAAGACCTGCCAGAAGAAACTATCGATAATTCAGATAATTAAAAGTTGGCAAAGAAAAATAGTTCAAGATCTTTTTCGGATCTTGAACTATTTTTTTGCGCTTTTTCAGCTTTTTTATTCTTCGTGGGACTTAACGTCTTCAGCTGCTTCAGCTTCCAAGGAAGCTTCGTACTTTTCAACGCCTTCCTTGGCTGCTTCAGCTACTTCGATGCCCAGGTCGGTCAATTGCTGGTCAGCAACTGGAGCCGGGGCGTGCATCATTGGTTCGCTGGCGCTAGCGTTCTTCGGGAAGGCAATGACGTCACGAATGTTGTCCTTGCCAGCCAAAAGCATGGCAAAGCGGTCCAAGCCGATAGCCAGGCCGGCGTGCGGCGGGAAGCCCATGTCCAGAGCGTCCATCAAGAAGCCGAATTGTTCGTAGGCCCGTTCTTTGGTGAAGCCCAGGGCCTTGAACATCTTTTCCTGGATGTCCCGCTTGTGGATCCGGATGGAGCCGCCGCCCAGTTCGTAGCCGTTCAAAACGATGTCGTAGCTGCGGGCGTGAGCCTTGTGCGGATCAGTTTCCAGGAGTTCAATCCCCTTGTCGTCTGGCATGGTGAATGGGTGGTGGGCAGCAATCCAGCGCTCGTCGCCTTCGTCGTATTCAAAGAGCGGCCAGTCAACAACCCAGAGGTACTTGTAAGTGTCCTTTGGAATGATGCCAGTTTCCTTGGCAGTTTGCCGGCGCAGGTAGTCCAGGGAGTCACAGCAGACCTTCCATTGGTCAGCGATGAAGAGAAGGAGTTCCCCGCCTTCCAGGCTGAATTCCTGAACCAGGCCGGCCTTTTCTTCCTCGCTCAAGAAGCGGGAAACAGGACCGGAGAAGTCGCCGTCTTCATACTTAACCCAGGCCAGGCCCTTGGCGTGGTAACGCTTGATGTAGTCCTGCATGGCTTCGATCTTCTTGCGGGAGTAGAACTTAGCCCCGCCCTTAACTGCGATCCCGCGGACAAAGCCGCCGTTTTCCAGGGCAGAAGCGAAGACCTTGAAGCCAGACTTGGCAAAAACATTGCCCAAGTCGTGGATCAGCATTTCGTAACGGGTGTCCGGCTTGTCGCAGCCGTACTTGTCCATGGATTCCTGCCAAGTGATCCGCGGCAGCGGCAACTGTAGGTCGATCCCCTTAACATCCTTCATAACCTTAGCCAGGAGGCCTTCAGTTACTTCCTGGACGCCTTCTTCATCCATGAAGGAAGTTTCCAGGTCGATCTGGGTGAATTCCGGCTGCCGGTCCCCACGCAAGTCTTCGTCTCTGAAGCAGCGGGCGATCTGGTAGTACTTGTCAAAGCCGGCCCCCATCAAGAGCTGCTTGAAGATTTGCGGTGACTGCGGCAAGGCGTAGAAGGAGCCTGGGTAAACCCGGGAAGGAACCAGGTAGTCCCGGGCACCTTCCGGCGTTGACTTGCCTAGGTCCGGGGTTTCAATGTTAATGAAACCTTCCCCTGACAGGTAGGCATTGGTAGCGGTCATGATCTGGGCCCGCATGATCAAGGCGTTTTGCAGGGTTGGCCGGCGCAAGTCCAGGTAGCGGTACTTCAGCCGTGTCTGTTCGCTGGCAACCAGGTCATCCTTGATTTCAAATGGCGGAGTCTTAGCCTTGTTCAAAACAGTGATTTCGCTGGCAATGACTTCTACGTCCCCGGTCTTCATGTCCGGGTTCTTGCTGGAACGTTCGTTAACGTGCCCCTTGACTTCGACCACGTATTCCTGGCCCAGAGAAGAAGCGACATCCATCAGTTCCTGACCGGAATCATGGTTGACCACGACTTGAACGATCCCTTCCCGGTCGCGCAGGTCGATAAAGATCAGCTGGCCCAGGTTCCGGACTCTTTGCACCCAGCCGTAAAGAAGGACGTCTTGGTCCAGGTACTGGCTGGTAATGTTGCCACAATAATCAGTTCTTTTTTCCATTTGCATCATTTTGCTAAAAATCTCCTATTTTTCGATCTTGGAAAGCAGGTTGGCCTTGTCTTCCAAGTCAGTAAATTCCAGGCTGAACTGCTTCCCATCGCTCAAGCGCTTGACGGTTAATTTCCCTTCAGCCAGTTCCTTGGCCCCCAGGGTCACGACATAGCGGGCCCCGACCCGGTCAGCCTTTCTGAACTGGGCCTTGAGCTTCTTCTGGTCAACGTCGTATTGGGCGCTGAAGCCAAGAGAGCGGAGCTGGCGGGCAACTTCCACGGCCTTAATGTCCGCGCCTTCACCAATATTGGTGATGAAGAAGTCGATCCCTTGATCTTCAAACATTTCCGGATTCTGCTTGGAGAGAACCAGCATCAGTCTTTCTTCCCCGATCCCAAAGCCGACGGCTGGGGTTTCCGGGCCGGAGAATTCTTCAACCAGGTGGTTGTAGCGGCCACCGCCCAGGACAGTTGACGGGCTGGCCCAAAGAGTCGGGTCGTCAACCATGAATTCAAAGATCACGCCGGTGTAGTAGTCCAGGCCCCGGACCAGGTCGTCGTCGATGACGTACTTAACGCCCAACTTGTCCAGGCTGGCCAGGATCTTGTTGAAGTTTTCCTTTGATTCCTCGTCCAGGTAGTCCCTGATTTTCGGGGCTTCCGGCAAAAACTGCTGGTCTTCTTCGGCCTTGGAGTCCAGGATCCGGAGGGGGTTCTTGCCCAGCCGTCTTTGAGAATCTTCTGAGAGCTGGTCCTTAACCGGAGTAAAGTAGTCTACCAGGGCATCGTGGTAGGCCTGGCGGACTTCGCTGTCACCCAAAGTGTTGATGTGCAGTTCGTAGTTCTTGACCCCCAGTTCCGCCAGGAGGTCGTGGCCTAGCAGGATAGTTTCAACATCAGCCAGGTAGCCGTCTGAACCAAAGCTTTCCACCCCGATCTGGTGGAATTCTCTTTGCCGGCCGGCTTGCGGACGTTCATATCGGTACATTGCGGCAATGTAGTAGACATTGAAGGGCTTGACATAGTCTGGCCCGTAGATCTTGTTTTCCACATAGGCCCGCACTACCCCAGCCGTGCCTTCTGGCCGGAGGGCGATGTGGCGGCCTCCCTTGTCTTCAAAATCGTACATTTCCTTTTCAACCACGTCACTGGTTTCACCAGATGACCGGGAAAAGAGTTCGTAATTTTCAAAACTTGGCGTTCTGATTTCATGGTAGTTGGCCCGCTTGAAGAGGTCACGGGCGGTTTGTTCCACCTTTTCCCACTGGCCGGACGTTTCCGGGAGAATGTCGACTGTACCTTTTGGTCTTTGAACTCTCATAATTTCACCTTTGTTTCCTTGTTTTGACTAAGACAATAAAAAGCACCCTTGAATTTAATCAAGGGCGCTTGAAAATAGCGCGGTACCACCTTTTGCTTGCTGTCATTAACGCTGACGAAACGAACCATTATCTGCTAAAGGGTCACAGCTAGCAGCCATCTGCTCTTTCACCAAACGGGCAGTCTCTAAAAAGGCCGGGCTATCTTCATTCTTTGTCATTGATAATTCTCATTAAATTAAGTTTATCCTGTTTTGCCCTCCTAATCAAGGGCTGAGGGGAAAAATTACAGGTCTAAGACAATGGTAAAAGGACCATCGTTTTCCAGTTCGACCTTCATGTCTGCCCCGAATTCACCAGTTTCCACGGTCAGGCCCCGCTTAACCAGCTCCTGGTTAAATTCTTCCCAGAGCTGGCTGGACTTAGGCGGCCGCATGGCGTGGACAAAACTTGGCCGGTTTCCCTTCTTGGTATCAGCCAGGAGGGTAAACTGGCTGACGGACAGGATCTGGCCGCCGACATCCTTGATACCCAGGTTGGTCTTGCCTGCTTCATCTTCAAAGATCCGCATCTTGGCGATCTTGTCAGCGGCCTTAACCACCTGTTCTTCCCCATCGCCTTCAGCAAGGCCGACTAATAAGAGCAGGCCCTTTTGGATCTGGCCGACGGTTTCGCCGTCGATTCTGACGGCGGCATGGTTGACTCTTTGAATTACTACACGCATTTTTTCTAAAAATCTCCCTGCTTCCAGCTTAGTTGTCCGTTCGCTTGGTGTCATAAACGTCTGGAATATCCCGCAGCTTGGCCATGATGTCATTCAGCTGGGCGGCATTCCTGACTTCGACAGTGATGTAGAAGTGGGCAATGTTTTCTTCGTTGACGCTGGCTGAAACATTGGTAATGTTCTTGGTCAAGGCATTCAAGCGGTTGATGACATCGCCCAGCAGCTTCTGCCGGTTGTAGCCAAAGAGCTCGAAGTTGGCGTTGAAGCTGGCCTGCTTGCCTTCGTCAATGTTATTCCATTCAACATCGATCATCCGCCCTTGGGCAGCCGGGTCCGCGCTGACCACGTTCCGGCAGTCAGCCCGGTGGACAGTGACCCCCCGGCCCTTGGTCACGTAGCCGACGATCGGGTCGCCTGGAACCGGGTTGCAGCACTTGGCAAAGTGCATGTCCAAATCTTCCAGCCCCTGGACTCTGACCAAGCTGTCCGGCTTTTTGCCCTTGGTCTTGGACTTGGCATCGTCTTTTTGCGAAGCGGGCTTTTTAACCACGCTGGAAGCTGCTGCCTGCTGGCCGGCGGACATGATCTGGGCTTCAAACTGCTTCTGCTTTTCTTCTTCCTGCTGCCGGCGCAGGTCGGCCGTCAAACGGTTGTAGATGGATACGGCAGACATGTTGCCAAAGCCAATAGCAGCGTACATGTCTTCGTCGGTCTTGAAGCTGAAGTGGCCCAGGACTTCGTCGATGTGGCTCTTGTCCAAAAAGTCCTTGGCGCTTAAGCCATTTTCCTTGAGCAGGTCAACCAGTTCACTCTTGCCCCGGGCCAAGCTCTCTTCTCGGTCAACATCTCTGAAGTAGCGGCGGATCTTGTTCTTAGCCCGGGAGGTCTTGACCATTTCCGCCCAGTCTCTTGACGGCCGGGCATTGCTTTGGGTCAAGATGTCGACCACATCCCCGTTCTTCAGCTTGTAGTCCAAAGGAACCAGCTTGTCGTTGACCTTGGCCCCGATGCCGTGGTCACCGACTTGGGTGTGGATGGCGTAGGCAAAGTCCAAGGTGACTGATCCTTTAGGCAGTTCGTAGACTTCCCCTTTTGGCGTAAAGACATAGACCTTGTCGGCAAAAATATCCGAATGAACGGCTTCCATGAACTCGTCAGCGTTGTTGGAATCCTTCCGCAACTCCAGGATTTCCCGGCCGATATCCAGGGCCCCGCCGTCTTTTTCATCAACGCCTTGGAAGTTGCCCCGCTTGTAGGCCCAGTGGGCTGCCACACCGTACTCAGCAACCTTGTGCATTTCTTCAGTTCTGATCTGGATTTCCAAAGGCTTGCCGCCAGGGCCGATGATGGTCGTGTGCAGGGACTGGTAGCCGTTGGCCTTAGGCATGGCAATGTAGTCCTTAAAGCGGCCAGGCATCGGCTTCCACTTGGTGTGAACCGCCCCTAAAACGGCGTAGCAGTCCTTGACCGTTGGCACGATCACCCGGACAGCCAGCAAGTCATATATTTCGTTGAAGTCCTTGTGCTTGTTGACCATCTTCTTATAGATGGAATAGATGTGCTTTGGCCGGCCGCTGATGTCGTACTTGATCCCTAAAGAATCCAGGGTCTCCCGCAAGTAGTCGATGGCGTCCTTGATGTAGTCTTCCCGCTCACTGCGCTTGGCGTCCATCATGGAGACAATCTTGTAGTACGCTTCCGGGTTCATGTAGTGGAAGGACATGTCTTCCAGTTCCCACTTGATGGTCCCGATCCCCAGCCGGTCAGCCAATGGTGCATAGATGTCCAGGGTTTCAGCGGCAATGCGGCGCTGCTTGTCCGGGCGCAAATGCTCCAGGGTATGCATGTTGTGCAGGCGGTCAGCCAGCTTGACCAGGATGACCCGGAGGTCTTTCGCCATGGCGATCAGCATCTTGCGGTGGTTTTCCGCCAGGAATTCCTTGTGGGACTTGTATTCGTACTTGTTCAGCTTGGTGACCCCGTCAACGATGAAGGCCACGTCGGCGCCGAACTTTTCCTTAATGTCGTCGTTGGTGACCGAAGTGTCTTCAACCGTGTCATGCAAAAAGCCGGCAGCCACCGTGTCCGGGTCCAGGCCTAAATTGGCCAGGGTCCCTGCTACCTGGGTCGGGTGGACGATGTAAGGCTGGCCAGAGGCTCTGGTTTGTCCCTCATGGGCCCGGGCCGCGAATTGATAGGCACTTTCGACAAAGGCCAATTGGTCGGCCGTCATGTATTTCTTGCAGGCGGCCATGACCTGCTCGTGAGTCATTTCAATATACTTTGACATCTAGATCACCAGTTTCTAACATTTAACTAATCAGTACCTGTTATTTTAGCGCAAAAAGTTCCTTAAAAACAAGCCTGAATGCTTGACCGGGCTTACTTATTAAAAAATGAGAGTTTCTTTTGCTTTTATTTTAACGCATTTTAGTCATGCTTGCGGGAAATTGCCAGGCCGATCCAGCGGCCAGCCCGCATCTTAAGGTCGATTTGGAAGCCATTCTCTGCCAGGGCCTGTTCAATTTTTGGCAGCTGCAGGTAGTCGATCCCGGAGAAGATGACCTGGCCGTCTTCGTTTAAGTGGCTGTCCAGCTGCGGAATCAGGTCCAAAAGGATTTCAGCCAGGATGTTGGCTACGATCAAGTCAAACTTGCCGTCAACGCCAGCCAGCAAACTAGTCTTTTGCAAGGCGATGTCGTGGATGCCGTTTAAGGCCGCGTTTTCTTTAGCTGCCGTCATTGATTCATCAGAAATGTCCGTGGCCAAAACGCTCTTGGCCCCCAGCTTATGGGCAGCAATGGCCAAAATGCCGGACCCCGTCCCCACGTCAGCGACAGTAAGCGGCTTGACCATGGCCCGTTCAATGCCCAGCATGGCCAGCTGGGTGGTCTGGTGGTTGCCCGTCCCAAAGGCCAGGCCTGGGTCCAGGCGGATGATTTCCTGGTCCTTAAAGGCCGGCTGGTAGTCTTCCCATTCCGGCACAATGGCCAGGTGGCGGGACAAGTTGATGACGTGGTAGTACTTTTGCCAGACAGTGTTCCAGTCCTGGTCAGCAACATAGTCAACGGAGATTTCACCAGGAGCGGTCTTTAAGCCATAGCCCGCTAGCTCAGCCAGCTTGTCCTTGAAGCACTTGACCGTTTCTTCAGGGTCGGTTTCTTCATCAAAGTAGGCAATGAATTCCAGCTCATCGGGCAGGTTTGGGATGTCATCCATGTCAACAACCGTTGAGTCGTGCAGCCAGCCGGCTTGTTCAAAGTCGCTTCTGCGCCGGGCTTCGGTCCCCAGGGCCTTTAAGTCTTCCGTGGCAAAATAAGCCAGGGCGTCTTCAACGTCGTAGCTGCTTTCAATCTTGATCTCAAGTAATTTCATGATTATATCTTCTTTCTTTAGCTTCTTCTCTTAAAATGGTATCATGGAAAGCGGTGATAACAATGTCAAAAAAGAAAAAGAATAAAGACAAATTAGACAAGACCCTGGTGGAAAAGATTCTCGACCAGCATAAAATTGCCTATGAGCAGCATATCAGCGAAATTTCCGAAGACCACGGGGTAGCCCAGGTTGGGACCGGCAAGCCGGTTTTAGACGGCCACCCGGTTTACAAAACCCTGGCGGTCAATGGCAACAAGACCGGCCCGATTGTCGGCGTGGTGCCTTTGAGCGGCCACTTGGACCTCAAGAAGATTGCCAAGGCTTCCGGCAACAAGAAGTGTGAAATGATTCCCCTCAAGCAGCTGGAAAAGACCACTGGCTACGTGCACGGGGCCAACACGCCGATTGGTATCTACCACAGCAAGAAGTTCCCGATCTTTTTGGATGAGAGTGTCTTAAATGAAGACGGGATCTGGGTGTCCAGCGGCGAAGTGGGCCGCAGCGTCATGGTCAACCCACTTGATCTGCAGAAACTGGTCAAGGCCACGGTGGCTGACCTGCAGGAATAATACGCAAAAACAGCTTTTACCCTTATTTTTGGGCAAAAGCTGTTTTTCTTTCCATGTTAATCGACCCGGCGCCACTTCTTGTCGGTCAAGATTCTGGCGGTCAAGAGGCCGGCAGGCAGGGACATGACCAGCATCAAAGCTTCAGTCATCCAGGTGGCCCCGGCCCCGACATTGGTCAAAACCAAGAGGAAGATCCCCCGGTACATGTAGAGGCCGGGCACCATGATGACGATGGAAGGCACGGTCAAGGCGATCCGCGGGTAGCCAACCTTTTCCCGGACATAGCCGGCCAAAAGGCCAGCCAGCAGGGCGGCTAAAAAGGCAGCCAAGGGAGCCGGGAAATGCGCAAAGTCAACCAGGGACAAGCGCATGGTATTGGCAATCGCCCCCACCAGCCCGGCCGCGGCGGCCATCCGCCGGTGGGAGTTGAACATCAAAGAGAAGCCGAAGACCCCGCAGAAGCTGGCTACCAGGCGACAAGCCGTCAAAATTGCTTTAGACAGGTGCAAGGCCGGCAGGTCGCCAGGCTTGATCTGCAGAGCCGTAGCCATCACCCAGCCAGTACCAGTCGCGATCAAGATAATGAAGATGGCGTAAGCCATCCGCTCCAAGCCAGACCGCATGTCCAGCTTGGAGATGTCCAGACCGGAAGTAATAAAGGGAAAACCTGGAATAACGAAGAGCATGGCCCCAATGTAGCCGCGCATATGGATCATGTCGACGTTAAAGAACAAGTGGCCCAGCATGAAAGCCAGGTAGTAGGACAAGCAAGCCGCTGCCACAGCCACGGCAGTCGTAGCGGCAATCGTGATCCGTCTTTTGGCTAAGCTGCCCCGGGCAAACTGGCCCAGTCCCGCCCCGATAAAGGAGCAGATGATTTCAGGAATCCCCCCGCCCAGGAGGAAAATGAAGCCGCCGCAGGCCAAAGCCGCGGCCAGGCTGGATCCCCAAAGCGGATAGCGGCCTTTCATGTGTTCGATTTCCCCTAAGCGGCGGCGGATTGTCTTGATTTCAAAGTCACCGCCGGCTGCTTCGAACTGGCGGACAAACTTTTCCAATTCGTTCAGCTTGGCCATGTTGACCCCGGTGGTTGGCAGGGCCAGGCTTTGGGAATATGACTGGTTGTCGACATCGAAGTAGGTGCAGACGATGGAGATCAGACCGATGTCAGTGCTGCAGGTTAAGTCCAGGGTTCTGGCCAGGGTGTCCATGGCGTCGCGGACCCGCCAGGCCCCAGTCCCGCAGCTCAGCATCATCATGCCGACCCGGGAGATGATCGACCCTTTTTCAATCAAGGTTGCTTCCTTGATCTTAGTCTCGTCATCGCTTTGGAAGAACTCTTCCCACTGCACCCGCATATGGTGGTGGTGAGAGAGGTGGTGGTGGTACTCTTGCTCAGTACTTTCGGTTTTCATGTTGACCGTGTTTGCCTTCTTTCGTTTTTCTTTGCATTTCTCAACTTTTTTCATTTTAACATAAAAAGAGACTGCAATTTCCCGCCCTCCCTAGTTAAGCGCTTGCTATGCAGACTATTTTTATCAAAAAACCGCCCCAGCAAGCTGAGACGGTTAGCTTCATATTTACTTTTGCTTGTATTGGCGGACATAGCCTTCCTGGCCGGCCAAATACCAGGTGCCGTGGTTAGCGTCGCTAGTAAATTCGACATTTTCCGGCAGGTTTTCCAAGCCTTCGGTGAAGATGTCTTCGTATTGGCCAACGCCAAGGCGGATTCTTTCCTTGAGCATGCGGGCGTGCAAGGCTGGGCGCAGGCGCTTTTGGTAGCCGGCAACTACCTTGCCGCTGAAGAATTCAGCCATGGCGCCAGACCCGTAGGAGAAGAAGCCGATCCGGTCACCGGCCTCAAGGTCGCCGTTTTCCAGCAGGCTCAAGACAGACATGTAGAGGCTGGCCGTGTAGATGTTGCCGACCTGCCGGCTGTACTTGGCTGAGAGCTGGAAGTTGTCGCTGAGGCGCTTGACAGTTTCGTCATCCTGGCCTTCAATGGCAATCTTGTGGGCCTTGTAACCCATCTTGGTGTAAGGCAGGTGGTAGCAGATACCAGCAAAGTCAGAAACTTGCAGCTGCTTTTCTGCAAGGAAAGGCTTGAAAGTGCTCTTGAAGAAGTCCAGGTAGACATCCCGGCTGTAGTGGCCGTCAACAACGGCAGTGGCCAAGTTGTTCGGCCGCCAGAAGTCATTGATGTTTTCAGAGTGGGAAGTGTGCCCGTCTTCCAGGGCGATAATTGCCGGATTCTCCTTGATCAGCATGCTGATGGCCCCGGCGCCTTGGGTAACCTCGCCGGCAGTGGCCAGACCATAGCGGGCGATGTCGCTGCCGATGATCATGGCCGAGTGGTGCGGGTGGGCCCGGACGTAGTCGCGGGCAACCTGCAGGCTGGCAGTCAAGGCAAAGCAGGCTTCCTTGATTTCAAAAGTTCTGATCCGGGCTGGCAGGTTAAGTGCTTCCTTGACAAAAAGGGAGGCTGACTTTGACTGGTCAATCCCGCTTTCGGTCGCAAAGATCAATAAGCCTAATTGCTCCAGATCAACCTGGTCAAGATATTCAGCCGTCGCGTTGATCCCCATGGAAACAGCGTCCTGGGTCTTGTCAGCGACCGCCATCCGGTCCTGGCCAATACCGATCAAAAATTTGTTGGGATCCTGGTTTCTGGCGTTGGCCAGGTCAACCATGTCCACAAACTTATTAGGAGTATAAAAACCTATCTGATCAATACCGATGTCCATTAATTATTGTCCTCGCAATTCTTTCAAAAAATTCTTAGCTGCTGTTTCGCCATACTTTCCCTGGCTAATCATCATTTGATAAACAGCTTCTTTTTCTTCCGCTGCTGCCGGCAGGGTCTGAACCACGTTGCGGCTCTGCAGACGCATGTGGCCAGCCTGGATCCCCTTGGTGGAGATGGCGTTTAAGGCCGCGAAGTTGTTGGCCAGGGCGACGCTGGCGGTCAGTTCTGCCAATTCAGCTGCTTTTATTTTACCTAAAATGGCATAGCTTTGTCTAATATCAGGCCGCGATGAAATGGAGCCGCCGACCACCCCTAAGGCCAGGGGCAGGGTGACTTGGCCAAGGAGATTTTCCCCCTCCAGTTTCCAGGAGCTGAGGCTTCGATACTCGCCGCTTTTGGCGGCGTAGGCATGACAGGCTGCTTCAACTGCCCGGTAGTCATTACCGGTCGCCAGCATAACAGCGTCTACCCCATTCATGATCCCCTTGTTATTGGTTACAGCCCGGTAAGGGTCGCTACTCCCGATTTTAGCCAGCAGGGCCATCTTTTTGGCCACTTCCCTGCCTTCTGCCAGGTCCCCTTTTTTACTGAGGAGGCTAACAGGAATTGCCACCTTAGCTGTAGTCAGCTGGCTGGGATAGTTGGACAGGATGGCGAAGAGCTTAGCTTCAACACCAGGAAAGGCCAGCATCTTCTGGGCCAGGAATTCCAGGATAGCATTGGTCTTGTTGGCCCCCATGGCTTCAGCCGGGTCAACCAGGGCCAGAAGGTAGACCAGGTCAGCTTCCTGGCGGGCGGTCAGGTCTTTTAAGCCGCCCCCGTGCCGGATCAAGCTGGCAAATTCCTTGTTGGCTTCCTTAATATAGGCCGGGAATTTATTTTTAAAGTCAGCCAAGGAAAAAGCTTCCGTGACTTCTAAGACGATTTGCCCGTAGATGCCGTCGCGCTGGCTGGTCGCTTTTACGCCGCCGGCTTTAGCGAAGACGGACATGCCGTGGTTGGCGGCGGCGACGACGGAGGCTTCTTCAGTTGTCATGGGGATCCGCCAATTTTTGCCATTGACCAGGGCGCTGGTCAAACAGCTCAAGGGGAACTTGACCTCACCGACCACGTTTTCGCTCATCTCATCCAGGCGGGCTAAATCAGCTGCAGGGATATCTTCCAGGGCGACCCCATCTTCTTGCAAAAACTGCCGCCTCTCTTCGGGCGGCAACTGATAGAATTTCATTTTATGCCTTCTCAATTTCAAAAGCGATGGCCAGGCCGCCTCCGATGCAAAGGCTGGCGATAGCGCGCTGGCCGCCTCTTTGCAGCTGGCGGGCAGCGGTAGCCAGAAGGCGGGTGCCGGAAGCGCCGAGCGGGTGGCCTAAAGCGATCGCCCCGCCCTGCTTGTTGACCTTGGCTAAAGGAATTTCCAGGTCGCGGGCAACAGCCAAAGTAGTTGCAGCAAAGGCTTCGTTGATTTCAAAGAAGTCGTAATCGGCTACCTGCCGGCCAGTTTCATTAAGCAGCTTACGGATAGCATAGTATGGACCATAGCCCATGAATTCCGGGTCATAGCCTACTTCGGCGTAAGCGCCCAGCTTGGCTAAAGGCGTCAGCTGGTATTCAGCGACTTTTTCCGCGGTAGCCAGGATGATCATGCTGGCCCCGTCGGAGATTGGGGAGGCGTTACCGGCAGTGACGGTCCCGTCTTCAAGGAAGGAAGTTTTAAGACCGGCCAGGGCTTCCAGGCTGGTATCCGGGCGGACGTTTTCATCTTGCTTGAGATCTTCAATTTGAATGATTTCATCGGCAAAAAGTCCTTCAGCTTGTGCTTTGACAGCTTTTTGGTGGGAAGACAAGCTGAAGGCGTCAGCGTCTTGGCGGCTGATGTGGTTGCGCTTAGCTACATTTTCGGCAGTAATGCCCATGGATTTACCTGAGAAGGAGTCAACGAGACCATCGCTGAACATGATTTCCTTTGGGGCGTTGGTCATGCTTTCGCTGCCGCCGACAGCAACCAGGCCCAGGTCACCGATTAACATTTGAGCTTCAGCCAGGCGGGCAGCCTTGAGGCTGGAACCGCAGACTTCGTTGATGGACACGGCGACTGAGTCCTGCCGCATCCCGGCATTTAGGGCAACTTGCCGGGCCATGTTTTGGCCTAAGCCGGCAGACAGGACATTGCCCATGAAGAGGGCATCCAGGGCTTCGGCGTCAAGGCCGGCTTCTTTTAATGCGCCGTGCAGGGCGATTTGGCCCAGGTCGATGGCGGAAAAGTCAGCCAATTGCTTGTGGTAACGGCCAAATGGAGTTCGCTTGGCCGCAACAATATAAATATCTTGCATATGTTTATTCTCCTCAACTAAGTTTTGTTTTGGGGATGCTGAGCTTGACTCAGCTTTTTTATAACCAGTATATTTTACTATAATCTTTTCCTGCTTGCTTGGTGAAGCGTTTGATTTAGCAAAATATTAAAAAGCACCCCGCGAGGGAGTGCTTTTAGTGGAATTTGACCATCAAGCATCCACATATCTAAGCGATATTTCGATCCACACATCTTATGTGGGATGCGACTTGTTGTAACTCTGTTACTTTTGTACCAGCAAATATTTCAATCCACGCATCCCATGCGGGATGCGACGCTTCTTCTTTCTGCTGCTACTTTCCCTTCAGCCTCTCAATCCACGCATCCCATGCGGGATGCGACTCAAGACGCAGTTTACGTGGCAGCGGTCGGCAGTATTTCAATCCACGCATCCCATGCGGGATGCGACATCACCAAATTGCACGTCCCAACAAAGAAAGACATTTCAATCCACGCATCCCATGCGGGATGCGACGGACAGATTCTTGGGCACCTTGCCAGGCTACGGAGAACATTTCAATCCACGCATCCCATGCGGGATGCGACTAGGCGTTGAGGCTGTCGGCTGTTTGTTTAACTATTTCAATCCACACATCCCATGCGGGATGCGACGACACGGAAGACGCGTCTCAGCCTGGAGCAGCAATTTCAATCCACGCATCCCATGCGGGATGCGACACGTGAGTCCTCAAAGGCTGAGCTCGCGGCATGATTTCAATCCACGCATCCCATGCGGGATGCGACAAAAAGTCTTTTGTTTGGGTGCTGGTAGTAGTAGTTATTTCAATCCACGCATCCCATGCGGGATGCGACAAAAAGTCTTTTGTTTGGGTGCTGGTAGTAGTAGTTATTTCAATCCACGCATCCCATGCGGGATGCGACCAAAAAGGTCAAGAAAAGCGTGACGGTGGTAAAATTTCAATCCACGCATCCCATGCGGGATGCGACCGCTATTCAGGTAGATGGCGCTAAGGATCCACAATTTCAATCCACGCATCCCATGCGGGATGCGACCAGGCTGTGACGCGTCTTCCGTGTCGCCGTAGCCATTTCAATCCACGCATCCCATGCGGGATGCGACGCGACCTCTACTTTTCAGACAATGCTGCTTACGTTTGATTTCAATCCACGCATCCCATGCGGGATGCGACACAGCTACGACCAGGACAGCCGCACCGAGCAAGAATTTCAATCCACGCATCCCATGCGGGATGCGACACCGGAACTTTTACATTTCTGCCGTTTTTGATGTTATTTCAATCCACGCATCCCATGCGGGATGCGACTCAAACCAGATCTTCCTACATCACCCAGGTAGAATTTCAATCCACGCATCCCATGCGGGATGCGACTTCTCCTTGGTTCCAACCCCAATGGACATGCCAATTTCAATCCACGCATCCCATGCGGGATGCGACCTGGTTCTGCTTTTTGACCAGACATATTTGTTTCATGTATTTCAATCCACGCATCCCATGCGGGATGCGACGTCGCATTCCAGGTCATAATCCTGGAGTAAAGTTTATTTCAATCCACGCATCCCATGCGGGATGCGACGTAACGGTCAATCATGCTAAATACATCACTGACATATTTCAATCCACGCATCCCATGCGGGATGCGACTAGGCGAGAGTCTAAGCAGTGGAAACACGGTTATGATTTCAATCCACGCATCCCATGCGGGATGCGACAAGCCCGAACTAAGGCTTGCTTACGGGGCCTGGAAATTTCAATCCGCATCCCATGCGGGATGCGACTCACCCCAGTAACTCCAGTCGATCGGTGTGACAGTATTTCAATCCACGCATCCCATGCGGGATGCGACTTGATGTAATTGGCAAGTTGGCTGTTTGGGCGGTAAATATTTCAATCCACGCATCCCATGCGGGATGCGACGCCAACTGAGTTAAAGATTTCCTTGGTCTGCTGGATTTCAATCCACGCATCCCATGCGGGATGCGACCTCTACGTAGAGCTAGAAACGGGGTTAGAGCTCAATTTCAATCCACGCATCCCATGCGGGATGCGACTCACTTCTGTGGGGGTGATCCGGAGGACACTGTATTTCAATCCACGCATCCCATGCGGGATGCGACAAGGATTCAGTTGCCTGGGTGACCATGTCTTTAAAATTTCAATCCACGCATCCCATGCGGGATGCGACCTGGCTTAAAGTATCCACTTTTTGCTTTCTACAATTTCAATCCACGCATCCCATGCGGGATGCGACCTGGCTTAAAGTATCCACTTTTTGCTTTCTACAATTTCAATCCACGCATCCCATGCGGGATGCGACAACCCTCGCTTCAGGGCCGTAGACCTTGACCGTATTTCAATCCACGCATCCCATGCGGGATGCGACCCGGACGCACGACCAGTTTGTCGATGAGGTTAAATTTCAATCCACGCATCCCATGCGGGATGCGACCAGCTTTTTACTTTTACGGTGCAAATGACCCGATATTTCAATCCACGCATCCCATGCGGGATGCGACGGTAGCGCAGAGGAGTTAATTAAGGGCCAAGTCCGATTTCAATCCACGCATCCCATGCGGGATGCGACAGTGCTTCGCCTTTCCTAAGGCCGGTGGTAGCCAATTTCAATCCACGCATCCCATGCGGGATGCGACAGCGGTTGACTTAGTAATCAAGCGCGACGGATTATTTCAATCCACGCATCCCATGCGGGATGCGACCGGGTCAACTGGCCAAAACGCCCTCCTGCAGGCCGATTATTTCAATCCACGCATCCCATGCGGGATGCGACCGCAACATTTAGTTAAAAAAGCATTTTCACAGCTAAATATTGGGCATACAAAATATAAAAAGCATTAAAAAACTGCAATTTTATATTCAAGACTACAAAAAAATAGTCAAAAACAGTGCGAATCCTCTGCCTAATTCTGTTAGCTTCACACTCGCACTGTCTAGATAATTAGAAGACAACTGGCTTTCCCAAGTCTAATACTTGTTTACACCCATAAGACTGAACTTTGTTCTCATATTTTTTGCCTACATTGAAGAAGTACAAGCTGTCGCACTCTTCATCATATACCTTTAGTAAGCGTTCCTTCATTTCCTCAAGCTTTGTAGAATCTACAAGACACTCAAATACTGAATTTTGAACTCTTTGGCCATAGTCGTTACATATTTTGGAAACATTTCTTAGTCTCTTCTTTCCCGAAGCAGTTTCAGTATTCACGTCATAACTGACAATTACCATCATCATCTACAATCACTTACTTCCATAAAAACGGAGGGTATCCGTCCAAGTCGCCTCGTAAATATCTTGCAAGCAACTGCGCTTGTACAAATGGAATGAGTCCCCACTCTATTTTTTCTTTGAGAAACGGGTGCTCAATTGTTGTCACTTTATTATTCTGCCACTCTGCCAAGACTCGCTTACGTGCGCCATCTTTTAGTAAAATTGCTCCACTTTCTTTCTCTACGAAATCATCAGCATGGAGCATTTTCTTGTTGATCAATTTTAAAACAAAGCGATCGGCCATAACCCCCCTAAGCTCTTCCATTAGGTCCAAAGCGAGTGATTCTCTTCCCGGCCTATCCACGTGCATAAACCCTACATACGGATCCAAACCATTTGCTATCAGTCCAGATGCACATTCATTGCCTAATAGCGTGTAGGTCAATGAAAGTAATGCATTCACTCTATCTAGAGGGGGCCTTCTATTTCTACCATGATAGAAAAAATCTTCCTTTTGGTTAATTATCATCTGATCAAAAATAGAAAAATAATCGGTCGCTAAATTTCCTTCTACCCCACGCAATACATCCATGTTCTCAGCATTTCGAATCTCTTCAATACCGTTCTTTAAAGATTCAGAAACTTTCTTAAACATATCAGCATCTATTTGAAACGAGTGGTCACGTATATATCGTTCAACAATCCATCTTTGGTTATAAACTTTACCAATTATAAAGTTTTTCGAAATTTCTAGAGATGCTGCCTGCGTATCTGCCAGACGATATTGAATTCTTCGTAGATACACATTGCCCGTAGGTTTTCCTACAACTCTCCCTTTCAAATAGCCACTCTTTGATATAAAAGAGATAGAAATCCCTTGATCCAGACACTTCTGCATCAACCCAGGACTAACTCCGGAATACCCGAAAGTAACTATTGACTCAAAATTTTGCAATGGGACTTCACCAACGCACTTTTGATCAATAAGAACTTTTACATTGTTCCCATCAGCTGCTAAATAGGCTTCTGGAGTATTGACATACAGAGTATTCAATAATTGTCTCAATCGTCCAATCTCCTCCGTAAATACTCATCAACTGTTTCAGTTTTCAATAAACTCGGAAGACAAATATTTCTAAGAGAGCAAGACTTACACTTTTCTGTTGGTTTAACCTTAGGCGTATACTTCCTATCCCAATACTGATGCATTTCATTCACGGTTCTTACCAACATAGCCCGTAATTCAGGAGTAAACTCTACTTTTGTACGGTGCTTGGTCTTACCATAATACAAATAGCCGTACTCCAAATGACAAAAGAGCATTTCTTCTAAGCATACAGCTTCTGCTAAAAGCTGCAACTCATCAGAATGGTCTGATTTCTTTTGACCGTGCTTATATTCAACGGGAATCGGAAGATATTTCTCCTTCTTTCCTCGAACAGGTACTCCATTCACATCATCTTTAGTAAATTCAACGATATCACATATACCTGTAAGTCCATATTCAACTGAATGAATTGGCATGGCTCGTACGATAAATTTTGACCCTCTTGATTCTTTTAAAAAAGGATCATCTGCCTTTTCATGCAACTGATCTCCCTTTAGTGTAAGGTAATTGTCCTCCCATTGATCCTCAATATGTCCGAGTGCCCACTGCCTTCTGCAAAACACAAAATGCTGAATTCCGGAAATCATTAAGAAATCATCTTCATAGTAGGCCATGATCTTAGTCTTCGAAAATATCTAACTTATCACATTGAATGGTTTTAGCAGCACTATCCGCACTGCCCCAGTCAATATCTTCCGTAGACTTTACCACATCCACACCTTCATTTGGCTTGATTTCAACGGTTCTAAAGATTTTTGCTGGAGATTCATCACCCAACTTGTTCTTGTGTTCCCACCAATATACTCTCAAAACTTCCATACTCCCAGCTGGGCGGGCAGAAGATTCATCATTGTAGAACAAAGTCTTCAATGCTTCATGGATCGCATTGGCATCTTCTTCTGTAAAACCAGTCTTTTCAGCAAGCTGAACATTAATACTGCCATTAAATTGGTAAACCGCGTAGTCAATACTATACTTCATCCCCATAGTATCAGAACTTCTACCGGCAGCGTCCTTTGAGTTCACAGACTTGGTAATCTGCATGTCATTAATCATAATCGGCGTAATTGAACGTGCTGTTTGAATAGAAACCGGACCTCGTACACCAACTGAAGAACCCTTATCAAACGCAAATACTTGACCAAATGCACGCACGTCAAACCAAGTCTGGCAGGCAACTTCTTGGTATTTGGACTCATCTTTTTGTCCCTTTAATTCCTTTACAGAATCTGCTCTGGCCTTAAGGCTCTTAAGACCATCGTCTGCACGGTCTTGTGATTGCACAAAGATCTTTTCTCCCATTTCTTGCAGGCGATTCCGGAGCTTACGCTTAATTGCAACATCAGAAACTTCTCCATAACCGTCACTAGTCTGACGAGGGCGGTTACCATTCAGCGGATCACCGTTTGGATTAGCCCCAGCAACTGAGAAGACAACCTTAAAATCAATTCTATGATTCAACACATTAGCCATTTCGTTCACCATTCCTTAATTACTCATTTGACGTCTTCTTCTTCTGGTACCAGTCATTTCTTTGTTGACTGTAACCAATCAAGAACTTTCCGTTCAATGGATCATTCAAATGCTTATCTTCTGCATCTAAGCTTGCAAAGATTTCATCAATCAGCTTCGAAGCCTTGAAACTGTACTTGCTCTTTCGAAGGTACGGCTGCAGATTCGTATAAATAATCTTCCAAGTGTCCAATGGGCGCTGTGCGAAAGAAGACATGTAGCGCTTCGCATTTGTGACACGCCCTTCGTTATTTTCTGATCCTTGAAGAACACCTTCCTCAATTACATCGGCAATTGCCAACAAGCGTCCGAAGCTGTAACTCCGATCGTGATAACTATCATTAAGCATCGTCTTTATTTCTCCCTCATCATAGTATGCCTTGAAGAGCTTTGAAGCCGTCCTCATCACTCTACGCCAACCCTTATCATCATTAAATGATGCAGGTCTAATTGCACGGTTATAAATCGCAGATAACAGACTCCACGGTACAATTTGACTACCAAGAATCATGTGTGACAATTGGGAAACAGTTGCCGCCATTCTTTTATCATCTACCCTATCGCCGTAAATGTCATAACAGACCTGCTTAAGGTTAAAGAATGATTGCCGATCATCAATTGTAATCTTTCCATACCAAGATGCAAATTTGTTAATATATTGTTGCAAACTCATTGCTTGATAATAAACAACTCCGAAGCGGCCATTTACTGGACTTTCAAGTTCGATCAAATGCACTGATCCCTGCAAGCTATAATCATCTTTATTTGCACCATCAATTAATACTTTGCGAAAATTCTCGGCGATATTAGTATTAGTATCAATTTCAGTCGTTTCTGCAAATTTCTTCTGTGCTAAGGCAAGTAATGGATTCTGAGAAACAATTGATAAATCTGCCGTATTTTCTCCATTTACTTCCCAAGCAAGATAGTATCTGTCACCAATTTTAAAACCTTGCTTTGTCAAAAGCCATTTCATTGCCGCATGTGCTTTTTGAGATGAGTCATACCCAATCGTGACAGCTTCATCTGCAGTTAAGAAACGGCCCTTAAATGTGAAGTTAGTGGTATCATTCGCAGAAATTAATTTTGCATTGGCAGCATTATCTAAAATACCTTTTGGGTGTTTGCTCGTCAGAATGACATTTTCTTCCCCAGTAATATAATCAATTCCTTCATCAGTTCCACCACTAACCGTATCCGTTTGTAATACTTGATGATAGTACTGTGTCCAAGCGTCAAAAAAGCGCCTATTTTCAAATCTTTTAACGTTTTCTGGATTTCTAATATTAAAGCGAACCGTACTCTTAAAAAGGTTATTTCCCGCTACCTTTTCTTTGGCAACATTCTCACCAAAGATCTTTCCAGTCCATAAATCATTGATTATGTCATTTTCAGTAACATAACGGTAGACAGCTTGTAGAGTTCGGTACACATATTGATCCGGATATTCTTTTAAGAAAATAAGGTATGCACGAAATTGTTCCAGGTACTTTTTGTGCGACTCAATATACTTTTCATCGCCACTCCACTTACTGTAATCTCTTGCTAAATACTGAAGTTTATCATCGACAGGAAGAGGAACTAAATATGAACCACTACCTGATCTAATCGAAGACTCTATCGTTGCTGGCACTATTGTTTTCGGATCATCCACTACGAATGCACCAGCAAAAGTACCGTCAGCATTTAAGTCAATCTGAAGAGTGCAGTTCAGGAAAATATGAGAGACTGGCAACATCTGATATGCTTTTTTAGATTCTTCGCCAGACTTGGGGTGGTAAATCCGATAGCTTGTTATACCTAAGTTCTTTTCATTCTTATCATAGACATCTACAAACTCAGAAAGCCAACTCATAAGTCACCCTCCTTTAGCAGCTCCGCATAAAGCGCGTCCACACTCTCGATATTACTCAAACTAAATTGTTTTGCTTTCAGCTTATGAAGACTCCTGCGGACCAAAGTCTCATCATCGGGTCTTGGAAACTCAATAACCCCTTGTTTCATCACAACATTCCAAAGTCTGACACCTAATTCATCTCTCCCTGTTTCATCAGGGTAATCAATACCATGTACCATGGTACCGAAAAGTCGGTCATCAGAATTGTCGTAGAAGCTCTCGCCTTCTCCAAATTTGCACGGCTCAACGTAACCCTGGCATTCACGGGTTCCTAAGAAGATATCGCGTCTGCCACCTTTTTCTATGCACCGTTTCATTATTGCATAGTGTTTCTTTGCATTTCTGTCACCGGCTAAATCTGGTCTGTTCTGATTAAATTCAAAATGAGCTTGAACTTGATATTCAACGTCTTTCAAGTAGGTATACCTAGAAAGGTCCGTTTTTGTCATGTCATTATACTTTGGCACTCTGATGTCTTTTGCCTCTGTAATGATCGGGTTCATTACTCTGACTTTATCAATATAAATTTGAATAGTCGGCTTCCAATAAATACTCTCAGTTATACCCTTCAAGGCCTGGTATGTTGGAACCGGGTATGTAAACTTTTCCCCGCCAATCTTCATGATAGGATCAGTAAACAGCGCATAATCACCATACACTTTAAAGTTGAATGTCGTGTTCTCTTCCATATTTCTCTCCTAATGGTGCGATAACTATGCCCAAAAATTCTAAAATTGAGTGAATTATTGCTTCACAGCCTTAAGTTTACCACTTTGAGCAAATTCAAGAAAGCGCTTTTTATAATTGCGAAGGAGACTATCATTTTTCTCTTCCTAACACCACATTTTAAAAACTAACGAAGTTATTGTTAGTAGGATTTTCAACTAATCCAATCCCATCATCGTAGTGGTCATCTCTAATAGCAAATATCTCATTTTTCTGATATTCGTCTCCTAGAGAAATTACAGCTCCTTTGTCAATTAATTCTTTAAGCTTTGTCCGATAAACACCTACCAAATATGGTTGAGACACTTTCAAGAGTTCTTTAAGTTGTCTGCTTCCTTCTCGTGAATTCAACTTCGTAATAATTTCTTTGCCTAAACCATATGGGGCAATCAAAGACACCATGTCTTCATCGATCACTTCAAAATTCCGTGCTATCGTCTCACTAGCAGACCCTTCAATAGTTTTAGGACCACTATGATATTCGTTAACATATTTTTGCATCAATTTACTGCCATCGATGCAATCTGCCAAATATACTTGATAACCATGATCACTTACCAAGTATTCCTTGTCAGCATCCCTATATAAAACTTGGAAGTAGTAGTTGATTGTCTCATCTTCTAAGAAAGAATCTGCCTTGTACTTTCCATCCAGCATTCCTTGGACGATTTCTTTGCCGTTCTTTATTTCCTGCAAGCTGTTTAATTTCTCTGCAGTTTGATCCATTAAAATTAGGTTTACTGTTCCATATTTCTTTTCAGCATTCCTATTGCACCTTCCGGCTGACTGGACAATTGAATCCAAACCACACAGCGATCTGAAGACGCAGGAGAAACTAATATCTACCCCAGCTTCAATAAGTGCGGTTGAAATGCAAATCACATTTTTTCCTTCCGCCAGCAGTTCCTTTATTTCTTCAATTGCCTTTTTACGGTGTTCTGGGCACATTCTTGTTGTGAGAATGTAAACGTAGTCTTGAGCACCTTTTTTGACCTCATTAAACACTCTTTCTGTCGCTGAAATTGTGTTGAAAATGGCAAGGACAGATCCTTGTGCTCTGGCAGCTTCTAAAATCATTTCTGCTGCTTCAGTTACTGTTAGCTGATGGTCTGCTCCATCCTTTTTAGTGCGATCAATGATTTTCACCCGTTTGAACTGCTGAATTCTACTTGACAAATTAGAAATCATTTCAGGCTTACCAGCCAACTTTAATGAGGTTCCTGATGATAAATTATTAAAGGCCGGTTGTGTTGCCGTACATAGCACAATATTGCATTTTCCAATATTGCTCAAAAAGTTAAGAAGCTTGTTAAACATTGATATAGTCTTTAACGGTAGTTTTTGCACTTCATCGAAAATAATTACTGAGTCACACAAGTTATGAAAGCGCCTGCGATTAACCGTACTCTTGGCATAAATGCAATTTAAGAACTGAACCGTCGTGGTAATTACAATTGGACTGTCCCAGTTATCCTCAGCAAGTCTGACTGTCTTTTCAACCTCAGTATCATCTTCTGTCAGATCATTTGAAACGTTTGAATGAAATTCTAGTATATTAGTAGTATTTTTAGAATTATCATTGAGCATATTCCGAATCACTTCTGCATTTTGCTCAATAATCGTGATATATGGAAGCACATAGATAATATGCTTCTTTTTAGTCTTGATCGCATGCTTCAATCCATAACGCAAACTTGCCAATGTCTTCCCACCACCTGTCGGAATAGACAAGCGGTAAATACCATCTGCTTGGTCTGCAAAAGCATCACATTCATCCGACATTTCGGAACGAGCTTGATTGATTTTCGTGCTCTGGTCAAATTTGCTTATACTGTTTAGCAACTTGCCATAGTACTGCTCAAAGATTTCATCATACTGGTATTCAGTTGCACTCTTACCAAATGAAAACAGAGATGTGTCTGTCCGGTCAGCATCTAACAAACAAGAGTAGATAAACTGGCCCACATAGTAAAGATTGTCAAGTAAGCCATCTTGATCCTTTAGCAACTCCTTAAAAAGTTGGCTAAACTCTCGCATCGCCGTCTTTAAATAGATATTAAAGTCGTTTTCTGCCATCGTTTCTTGATAAAAAAGACTTTCAGCTTGCTTCAGTTCTATTTTTTTCTCGGGATCAATATCAAACTTTTCAACCCTTTCGTAATAGGGACTTTTTAAGCGGGCGTTTAGATAGTCTTTCAATCCTAAACTATTATGGTGAGAGAAAACCGCATTAGAAATGATTTCAGCAAAAAGGCTATCTGCCGAAAATTCTTCCGGCTGTTGCGATAATTCTTTAACTTTCTCTTTGAGGAAAACTGCGCCAAAACTAGAGTGATCAACACTGCCTTTCTTGGCTTTTTCAGAATGCCTAATATACTTTTGGAATTCTTGCCGATATTTACCCAAATCATGTACTAAGGCAGCTACGCCTGTTACATGTGGTATTCCTAAAATATCACCATATTTTTCAGCATACATCTTGCTATTCCAAAGATGATCCCTTAAGGTCTGGATCTCCTCTGAATTTTCTTTTGTGTGAGCAATATAAGTCATATTATTTCTCCTTTTTTAGCAAAAAAGCACCCCGCGAGGGAGTGCTTTTAGTGGACCCGCTTGAAAGTTACCGTAAAGTTCATCACGCCATCCGACCAGCCGGCATTGATTTTGCCGCCAAAAGCAGCGACCAGATCCTGGGCCATAGACAAGCCGATCCCAAAACCATTCTTTTGCTTCTGATCATAATGGTGGGATTCGTCTTCCCGGTAAAAACGTTCAAAGAAGCGGTTGGTATCGATCCCAGCCCCATTCTTATATGAATTGGTGACCGTCAAAACCGCGTTCTGATTAAGCCGGCTCTTGGCCAGGACAACCATGACTTCGCCTTCGGGATCACAATACTTCTGGGCGTTGTCGATCAAGATGTTGGCCAGTTCCAGCAGGCTGTGCTGTTCGGCGTTGATGTAGAGATCCGGATCGATGCTGACCACATACTTTTTATTATCCTTAGCCAGAACCGATTTAAATGAATCTGCTGATTCCTTGGTAATTTCTGAGAAATTGACCTTTGACAAGACCAGTTCTTCCGGTTCACTCATCCTAGTCAAAGTGATCAGCTGGTTGATCAAACCGGTCATCCGCACCACCTGCTCTTTGGTGCTTTCATTCCATTCATCATCATTACCCAGCAGCTCTTCCATTTCAGCGTTAGCGCTGATTACGGCCAGAGGGGTCTTCAGCTCGTGACCGGCATTGGTGATAAAACGCCGCTGTTTGTCGTAGGCATCCTTGATCGGCTGGATTGCCTTGTCGGCAAGCAGGGCCATAATGATGACAAAAACCAAAATCCCGCCGAAAGTGAAAATCAAGGCATATCTCACCAACAAAAGCGCTGACTGCATCAAAGGACTCAAGTCAATAAAGCAGATATAGTACTTGTTGGCAGAAATCTTTTTTGCCAAGTAGCGGAAGCGGACTCCATTAGATTGGATCGTCCCCTTCAACTGGCCAGCTGACAGGCGCATGGAGATCTGCTTTTTCCAGCTGGAAACCGAGTTGATTGAATAGCCGATGATGTGGTCCGCGTCAATTACGGTCAAAGTCTGTTTTTTCGTATTGATGTAGGCCGTGAAGTAGCGGTACTTGAAGATCCCTTCCTTATTGTACTGATCGCCTAGCCGCTTTTTGGCTTGAACCTCGTCCAGTCGGCCGTTATTTTTAACAATAATGGATAGGACTTGGTCAGCTTCATGGTTGGATTCAAAAAGGCTGATGCCGATCAAGCTGGAGAAAGAGAAAAACATGACCAAAAAAAGCGATAGCGTCGCCAGCCAGATAAAGCGCCGCCTGATTTTTTTAATCATGATCAGGCCCTCTCAAGGCAGAACTCGCCGCCCTTCTCGCCGGAAATCTGGACATTTGCACCGATTGAGGCCAGCTTGGACCGGAGGAAGGAGACGTATACCCAAACCACGTCTTCGCTTTCATCTTCATTCTTCCAAACATGGTTGAACAGCTCTTCCGTGCTGATGGCCTTGCCAGGATTGAGCAAGAAGTAGCGCATCAAGCCGGTTTCCTGCTTGGACAGACTGATAGAGTTGTTGCTGGACAGCTCTTGGGAGTTGAGGTCCAGCTTGAGGTTGTCGTAGTTCAGTTCTTGAGTGCTGTTGTAATCCTCGCTTCGGCGCTCTTTTGACCGCAGGCGGGCCAGCAGTTCCTTTAAGGAGAACGGCTTAGTCAAGTAGTCGTCAGCACCGACATCCAGCCCCGTTACCTTGTCGTCGATTTCAGACTTGGCCGTCAACATCATAATGTAGGTTTTGTCGCCAGTAGCGCGGATTTCCTTGACCGCGTCCAGGCCATTTTTGACGGGCATCATGATGTCCATGATGATGACGTCGTAGGGATGCTTTTTGACAGCATCAACGGCTTCTTGTCCGTTAAAAACTGAGTCGACATCATAGCCGCTTTTTTGCATGGCAACCGTCAAAACTCTGTTCAATTGTGCTTCGTCTTCAGCTAAAAGAATTTTCATAGTTACCCTTCCTTGATCAGTTGGCGGATTGTTTGCATGCTTACATCGCAAGATGCCAGTTCGTCAGCAACCCGCTTGAGTTCCTTGCTGATACGTTCAGGATTCTTGATGTCATGCTTGTACTTCATTTCGTGTTCAAGACTGGCCCAAGTCTCCATGGCAATTGTCCGCAGCTGGATTTCAACGTAGTAGGTGCCAGGCTTGTTGCCATGGACGTCTTCAAAGGGAGTGACTACTTCTATGATCAAGTGGTATGACCGGTAGCCGTTTGGCTTGGCATCGGTAATGTAGTCTTTTTCATTAATTATCTTGAAGTTGTCCTGCTTCTTCAACAAGTCAATGCAAGTGTAGATATCGTCAATAAAGTTGCAGACGATTCTGAGGCCGATCGCATCTCGATTTTCGATCAATGCAGACTCTGGCGTCAGCGGTAAACCTTTTCTTTCGCACTTTTGCGTCATGCTTTCTTCGCCTTTGACGCGACCTTTCAGGTACTCGTATAGCTTTTGCCCGTGTTTTGCACTATACTCCTGACCGATGCCTTGGATTTGCTGGAAAACAGAATCCAGGATCTGTGGAAGATAATCGGCGTACTTACCGTAAATGCTCACGCTTGTTCCTCACTCCTTCTCTATTACCTCTACTCTACCAAAGATCCTTGAAATTTGCTTGTGCTTTAACTGAAACTTATGGATAAAAAACATGGCCCAAATTCAGTATTGGGACCATGTTGTCTGCCTTAGCGGCTAATTTTTATTTTTGTGGATTGACTTCAACACGAGCACTTATCACGTTTTTAGGCTTTCGCGTAAGCACTTGCTCCATGTCCGGCAATAACCCCACTACCGATACATGAACCATAACAGAAGCCTGGGATGTCATAATATGGTGAGTACATCATTGAGCCGTTGTCAGTGCCAACTACATACATGCCCGGAATAACCTGGTCATCTTCAGCTAAAGCACGACACTCGTCATCAGTTTTTACTCCACCAAAAGTTGACCAAGCACTTACCTCACATTCAATGGCATAAAACGGCCCTTGCTTGACCGAGCTTAAGTACCATGGATTGGCACCAAATTGCTCATCTTCTCCTTTTTCACAATAACTGTTATAAGACGCTACTGTACCTGTTAAATGATCGAATCCAGTCTTTTTAGCAAGTTCTTCCAAAGTGTCAGCCTTTACAATCCAACCTTCATGAATTCCTTCTTCAAGATCACTATCCAAGCTCTTCAAGGCACCTCTTTGCTTGTAGTAGGAGCCGATAAACCAGTTGTCATGGTTAGCTCCACGCTTGGTTAAGTACTCATACAGGCCTTCATCCCGCATTTTGTCAACATATTCCTGGTCAACAATGGCGTAATATGGTGAGTGGCGCAAGGTCGGCTCTTCACCATATGACATTGGATAATCACATAGCAAGCCTTCATTCATGAAGCGCTTTCCTTGGTTGTCAACTAACAGATTACCGTAAATGCCAAACTTGAATGCTAGGTTCTGGTCATATTTATCTTGGGTTGCTGGGCGACTGGCCTTGGGGTTGGTTCCACCATACTCACAGCCACAATAGCCAAAGGTCTTGTCAAGAATTGTACCTGCCTTTTGCGCGATAGCCAACCCGTCACCGGTGCAGAGACTCTTGCCGCGAGCAGCAACGTTCACGTGTGTTGTGCCTAGATACTTTAAAAGTAGTTCCTTGTTGCCAAGATATCCACCACTGGCGATGATAACGCTCTTGGCATGAACGGTAACTTTCGAACCATCCTTCCGCTGACCAGCAACGCCTGCAATTTTACCGTTTTCCTTCAGAACTTCTTTGGCTGCCGTATTAAAGAACGCATCAACACCATATTTTTCGTAAGCTTCAGTCCAAAGACGGACGCGCTTATCAACATCGGTTAAAATCAAATGGAAGCCGCCCTTTCCATCGACGAAAGGAGTTTTAAAACGGAAGTTTGCTTCCTTAAATTGGTAACCGATCTCCAATAAGTTTTCAACCGCTTCACTCGAATGCTCAAGGTAGTTCCTAATCAAAGCAGAATTCGGTTCCCAGTGAGTGTAATTCATCACATGTTGGAAAACTTCATTAACCGTCAAAGTAGTCCCACGTTCACGCAAGACTGGAGTATTAACGGCAAATGGGCCTGAAACTTTTACTCCGTTAACCGCTGCTAAATTACCAGCTTTTTCCAAAACAACCACCTTACTGCCCGCCTTGGCAGCAGTGATAGCTGACATAAAGCCTAATGCACCACTGCCGATAACTACAACGTCAGCTGTAACATCAGCATCTGGAAGCTTGGTTTCAGTAACATGTGCTGCTTCAGTAAATGTTTTAGGGTCCCCGCCAGCTTCAGTAATTGCTTCTTCTACACTACTGGTCACTGCTTTAGTCAACTTTGTTGCACCACTAATCGCATCTAAGTTTAAAGACTGATTAGCGACAACTTCTGGGATAAATCTGTCTTTTAAATCGTCTACAAAAGCCTGTGTTTCATTTTCTTCAAGAACTTCAATTTTAGTCAGTTTTTCTTCATCAAAAGAAACGCGTAACTTAACCGTAGAATGATGTCCTTCTGCTTCGACTTCATAA
Source organism: Lactobacillus leichmannii (assembly GCF_024701915.1). Lineage (NCBI taxonomy): Bacteria > Bacillati > Bacillota > Bacilli > Lactobacillales > Lactobacillaceae > Lactobacillus > Lactobacillus leichmannii. Next base: position 47,971 of record NZ_QOCY01000046.1, read on the forward strand.
TCGCCTTTTTTGTACATTATTATGCCTCTTGCTTTACTTCAAGAATATACTTACAAAATACAGATAGCTCCTCAAAGCAGTTGAAATGTCATTATTAGTCCCCAATATCAACTATTTGCTAAAGAGATATTACATTAAACTCTTTAACGAGCATTACCTATTAATTATAACACTTAAGAAAACGGTTTCACCATCTTAAAAAATAATTTGCAAGAAACAAAAATTAAGGTATACTATTATTGTTAATGGAGAGTTGGCAGAGCGGTAATGCAGCGGACTCGAAATCCGCCGAACCAATGTTGAATTGGTGCGCAGGTTCAAATCCTGTACTCTCCTTATTATAGTCAAAATGGCATCCCTATAGGAAGTATTTCAAAGTAGCCAGTAGTTTTAACTACTGGCTTTTTCTATCCTTGTCCCAAAAATTATCTGCATCTATAGAAAATAAATGGAAAGGACATCTAAATCAAATGAACGCGTTGCAAGAATATCTTGATCAAAACGGTGTCACTCGCCACCAAGTAGCTAAACAAACTGGGATTGCTAATACGACCTTAGCCAACGCCGTTAAAGAAACTAAACCATTATCCGGGCAAACCGTCAAAGTCATTACCACGGTTGCACAGGCCCTGGGTAAGACGCCAGGCCAAGATCTTGATGATCTGATTGAACTTGACGAGGATAATTCAAAGTAACCATTTCTCATCTAGTTTTCCATGCAAAAAGTCGCTTAGAAGATCTCTAAGCGGCTTTTTTAACTCCTCAAAATTCTGTGTCAAACCATTATTTAAGTATCTTGTCAATCACCTTAAAAGCCAGTCAAAATAGGGAGATAATACCGCAAATCACAATAAACATGATCACGTCAATGTAGCGCCATATAAACCATATAAGCAATCCCGACAGGATAACTCCTATAATCACAGAGCATCCCCACTTGTGCCACCATTCTTTCACCCTAACACCACCACATTCCTCCAGCTAACTTAAAGAGGCCGCCTGTCGCCCCCCGACTAGAAATTCCCCTTTACTCCTCAAAACTCCCTAAACTTTTTTCTACGTTCCGCAATGTGATATTCCAAATTGTCCAAATCTCCTTCGTTTCAAGCCCAACGGTGGATAAAATCTATCGTAATCCCCCGCCTCATAGCATAGCTCTTTTAAACTCTGATTTTTCTGCGCCGCTTAAACTTTCCCACTTTGCCCTCATCCTTTTGTCTTCTTTAGATTCGCCCATTCCATTACCTCCTAATAATGCGCTTTCTTCCTCCAAATTATATCATCTCCCCGCCCTCTTCCTCTACCTAAAAAGCGGATCAAGCCTTGCAGCCTGGTCCGCCTTTTGCGTCTGTTCTAATTTTCTTCTTCCGCGATCTGCTTTCTGTATTCGCTGACGCCCTTCCAAATGGTAAAAGCCTGTAGGAAGGAATTCTGTCAAAAGATGCAAAAAAGCCAGGACAAATTTGCCCTGGCTTAACAGCGATTAATCCTAATTTTCTTCCGCCAGCTTGCCTCTGACCTCATCAACCTGCTTTTGGACTGACTCCGGCGTCGGTCCTCCCAAAGAAGTCCGCTTGGCCAGGCAGTTATGCAGGTCAATTGCCTGGTACAAGTCTTCCTCAAACAAGTCGCTGTAGCCCTTGTAAGTTTCAAGCGGCAAGTCTTCTAAAACCGTGTCTTGGTCGATACACAAGGCCACCAATTGCCCGGAAATATGGTAGGCATCTCTAAATGGCATCCCCTTCTTAGTCAAATAGTCCGCCAAGTCCGTCGCGTTAATAAAGCCCTTCTGCGCCGCCTGGTGCATAGCCTTCTCATTAGCTTCCAATGTCTTGATCATCGGGATAAAAGTCTCCAGGCACAGCTCAACATTGTCGATGGCGTCAAACAGGGCTTCCTTGTCTTCCTGCATGTCCTTATTGTAGGCCAGGGGCAGTCCCTTCAAAGTCGTCAGAATCGCCATCAAGTCCCCGTAGACCCGGCCGGTCTTCCCCCGGGCCAGTTCAGCCATATCAGGATTTTTCTTCTGCGGCATGATGGATGACCCAGTCGTATAAGCATCCGCCAGGCGGACAAAGTGAAATTCCCAAGATGACCACAAGATCAGCTCTTCGCTTAAACGGGAGAGGTGCATCATCACCAGCGCCAAATCACTTAAATCTTCCACCACATGGTCCCGGTCGCTAACCCCGTCTAAACTGTTGGCTACCGGAGCCTTAAAGCCCAAAAGTTCCGCTTCATAGACCCGGTCGATCGGGTAAGTCGTCCCGGCCAGGGCGCAGCTGCCGATTGGCGAATAGTTCATCCGCTCTTCCATCTGCCCGAGACGTTCCAGATCCCGCATGAACATGTAAGCATAAGCCATCAGCTGGTGGCCAAAAGTGACCGGCTGGGCCCGCTGCAGGTGGGTATAACCCGGCATGAGGCTGGCCTTGTACTTTTCTGCCTGGTCACAAAGAGCCGCCACCAAATCTTTTAAAAGCTGCTTGATCTGCCCGTTTTCTTCCCGCATGTACAAGCGGATATCCAGGGCCACCTGGTCGTTTCTTGACCGGGCCGTGTGCAGCATCTTCCCGTCCTGGCCGATCCGGTCAGTCAGGGTCTCTTCAATGAACATATGAATGTCTTCAGCGGCCGGATCGATTTCCAGCTTGCCGCTATTTAAGTCAGCCAAGATGCCCTCCAAGCCGGCAATGATTTTCGCACTTGCTTCTTCAGGAATAATCCCCTGCTTGGCCAGCATCTTGGCATGGGCAATGGAGCCGGTTATGTCTTCTGGATACATTCTTTGGTCAAAACGGATGGATGAGTTGAAGTCGTCCGCGATCTGGTCAGTCTTACCGGAAGTTCTGCCGGCCCACATTTTTTTCATATCACAATCACCTAATCTAAAAAACTTGTCCCGTCTTACTTCTTCTTGGCGTCCAGCTTGGCTTGCACCTGGATCGGTAGCCCGAAGAGGTTGATAAAGCCAGCGGCTTCCGCCTGGTCGTAGTCTGATTCGTCAAAAGTTGCCAGTTCAGTTGAGTAAAGGCTGTTTGGCGAAGTCACCCCGGCCTTGATGATGTTGCCCTTGTAGAGCTTCAATTTGACCGTCCCGGTCACGCATTCCTGGGTCTTGTCGACAAAAGCAGCCAGTGCTTCTCTTAATGGAGTAAACCATTGCCCGTCGTAAACCAGTTCTCCGTAAGTAATGGCCAGTTCTGACTTCTTGTGCTGAACCTGCTTGTCCAGGGTGATAGTTTCCAGGTATTCGTGGGCAAAGTAGAGAATGCTGCCGCCTGGAGTTTCATAAACCCCTCTTGACTTCATCCCGACCAAACGGTTTTCGACCAAGTCCAAAAGGCCAATCCCATTTTCCCCGCCGACCTTGTTCAGCTTCTCCAGCATTTCCATTAAAGGCATTTCCTGCCCGTTTAAGGCAACTGGTACGCCCTTTTCAAAGTCCAGCTGCAGGTAAGTTGGCTTGTCCGGGGCATCAAGCGGTGACACGCCCATTTCCAAAAAGCCCGGCTTTTCATAAGTTGGCTCAAGACTCGGGTCTTCCAAATCCAGCCCTTCATGGCTTAAATGCCAGAGGTTCTTATCCTTAGAGTAGTTGGTCTCCTTGCTGATCCGCAAAGGAACATTATGAGCGGCGGCATAGTCGATTTCATCTTCTCTGGAAACCAGGTCCCATTCCCGCCAAGGAGCAATGATCGGCATGTCCGGGGCAAAGTGCTTGATCCCTAATTCAAAACGTACTTGGTCGTTGCCTTTACCGGTTGCCCCGTGGGCAATCGCGTCAGCCCCTTCCTTAATAGCTACTTCCGCCAGGGCCTTGGCGATCAAAGGACGGGCGTTGGCCGTCCCCAGCAGGTAGCCTTCGTACTTGGCATCAGCCTTCAGACATGGCAGCAGGTAATCGTTGACATACTCTTCTTCCAAGTTGGCTACGACCAGCTTGGCCGCCCCGGAGTTCTTGGCCTTTTCCTCCAGGCCTTCCAGTTCATCCCCCTGGCCGACATTGGCTGAGACCGCGATGATTTCCGGGTTGTTGTAGTTTTCCTTCAACCAGGGGATAATCACGGAAGTGTCCAGGCCGCCGCTGTATGCCAATACGATTTTCTTGATCTTACTCTTGTCGATGTTCATTAATATTCTCTCCTGTAAAATTCTAACTTGCTTTTAATCTGCTCCGCTAGTCCGCCTCATTTTTATCACCTTTTCTATCAAAAAAGCCGCCCCTTTGCTAATTGCAAAAGGACGACTTGCTCGCGGTACCACCTTTAATTCCCAGCCATATCCGGCTGGACCCTCTTGATTCTTAACGCGAATCAAACGATGGCCGCTTCTCGGTCATTTTCCCGGCTGCGTTCCCCGCGCTGGCTCTGTTTCCTCTCAACTACGAAACTCGCTTGAAGAGTCAGGGGAGCGGGTCTACTTCCTTCGTTTAACTTGTTGGACTTAATTCTAACAGGTCTCTCATTTTATGCAAGCCCCCTTTACAAACTTTTTTGAATTTTTCTGCGAAAATCTACATAAAGTGCTTGCCATTTTCACGGCAAAGCCCACCCTGATCGCCTTTATCCAAAATTGATTACATTTTTTACTTTTTTGATCAATTTTTTAAACCAGTTCTTTGACTCGGACTAAATAATGGGGTATTCTTTCCTCATAACGAGGACAAGCAAAATTAATCAGAAAGACTAATACTATCCATGAATACCGATAAAATCAAAATTTTCCTTGATTTGGCAGAAAGCCTGAACTTCTCGCGGACTGCTCAAAACATGAATATTACCCAGTCGGCTGTTTCCCAGTCAATTTCTTCATTAGAGCGCTACTTAAATACCAAGCTCTTCTACCGCAGCCGCAAAGAAGTCAATTTGACCCCGGCCGGCCAGCTCTTTTACCAGGGGATGCAGCCGGTCATCACCCAGTTCAACAAGGCCGTCACCCATGCCCGGGAAGTGGCCCAGTCAGTTAATACTCTCTTGACCATCGGCTTCTCCGGGTCCGGTTATGACCGCTACGCCATCAACCAGTTGATCCATGAATACCGGAAGGTCAGACCGGAAGTCAAGATCTTCTTGGAAAATTACGACCACCGGACCATGGTTGCCCGCTTAAAGCAGGGCTTTTGCGACGTGATCTTGACCGGACCAGAATCAATCGACTCCGGCATCACCCTAACTTACGACAAGCTGCTGGAAGGACGCTTTTATGCCGTCTGCAGCAAGAACTACTGCTACATGGGCAATTCGCCCGTTACCATGAAGGATTTGTCTAAGGAGCGCTTGATCTTCCTGGACAACAGCTGGTGCCTGCCCAAGCAGAACTCCCTGCAGAATGCTTTAAGCCGGGACCTGGCCAGCCTGGACTATGCCATAGCTAACAACATGGCCGACTACACCCAGATGATTTCCGCCGGCCTGGGCATCGGCATCTGTGCTGACTTTGTCGTTGACCCCAGCGATGACCAGCTGGAGCTTTTCCCTTTGGAAAAGGGAGTTACTGATGAAATCGGCATCGTCACCTTGAAGGACCGGAAGTCACCGGCCACCGACTTTATCGCCTGGGTCAAAGAGCGGGGGCTGCCGGCCACCCACCCGGTCACAAAATAAGGTGCTGGAGAGCAAAGAATGAACACAGAACACTTGGCAATTTTTATTAACCTGGCTGAAACCCTGAGCTTCTCCGGGACAGCCATGAATATGGGGGTCTCCCAGTCGGCGGTCTCCCAGACCATTTCCTCGATGGAGCGCTATATCGGGGCCGACCTTTTCTACCGGACCAGGAAGAAGGTCTCCTTAACCCCAGTTGGCAAGGCCTTTTATGAAGACATCCGCCCTGTCCACCACAATTACGTGGACACTTTAAGGCAGCTGGAAGCCCTAAACGAGCAGGCCAGAGACAAGATCACCATCGGCATCAGCAATTCCCCTTACGAGATCTTTGCCTTGTCTAAAAGCATCAAGGCCTACCAAGCGGAAAATCCCAAGGTCCAATTTTACATCGAAAGCCATAACAACCGGGACCTGGTTGGCCTCTTAAACGAAGGCGCCCTGGATATCGTCTTCTTAAGCCAAGACTCCTTGAGTCCGAGTGCCAATGTCAAATTCAAGCCGCTTTTAACAGGCAAGTACTGTGCCGTTTTCCATCAGGACTATGATTTTGCCATCCGCGGATCGGTCAAGCACAGCGACCTGGACAAGCAAAGAGTTATCTTCTTAAGTGACAATATCTGCACCCCTGGCCAGTACTCTTTGCAAAAGATCCTCTGGCAGAAACTACCCCACCTCAAGGTAACTTCGGCCAACTCCATCAACGCTGCCATGCTCAGCATCAAGGCGGGCCTGGGCATCGGCATCCTGCCCAACTTCCTCTTGCCTGACCAGCTGAAGGACTTGACAGTCGTTCCCCTGTCCGGAAAAAACGAGGTCAACTATGGCACAGCCATCCCCGAGCGGACCATGTCTACCGCCAGCCAGGACTTTTATGACTGGCTGGAAGAGGGCAAATTGCCAGCCATGCATGAACTGGCTTAAATTAAAAGGCTAGAAGCACTTACTGCTTCTAGCCTTTTTGCATGCTATTTCAAATTTTCCTTGGCGGTCAAGGCCAGGTCCCAGGCCAGCCAGTCGCCGCTGCTTTCTGAGCCCAGCCACTTGTCCAGCCTGCCCAGGCTGACCCCGGTCAATTTCACCCAGGCCGCCTTGGTTAAGCCTTTCGCTGCCAAGCTGCCGGCAGGCACTTTTTTAAAAAAGGTCAGGTCAGCTGGGCCAAATTCGTCATTTCCGGTCCTCTTTTCTAGCCAGAGCTTCCTTCAGCGGCTTAAAGCGCTTGTCGCCCGTGGAAAAATCTCTGACCAGCCACTGGAAGTCACCTTCATACTTGCAGTACAAAAAGCAGCAGGCCAGGTAGTCCCCCTGCTCTTCAGTAGCCCGGTCAAAAACTTCCGTGTCCGCGTAATTTTCCAAGACCAATTGGTCTTCATGCTCGTCCCGGTAGTAGGCCCGGCTTTCTTCCGCCGTCTTCCCCAGCCTCTTTAAGTCACCCAAACTGACCAGGGCCAGGACTTGCTCATAATCCTGGTAGTTTTCCTCCAGGATCCGGCCGGCGGTTTCCAAGTCCCCGTCATGGTCCAGGACCAGGCTGGAAACGGTATTGTCTTTTTCTTGAACGGCAATCATGCTTTGCGTGTCGGTCATTTTACTCTTCTTTCTAAAAAAATTACTTGAAAAAGCGGTCGAAGAAGCCGCGGGGCTTCTTTTCCTCGCTCTTGGCGGCCTCCTTGGCCTGGGCCAGTTCATCCTGCAGCTTCTGGATCTGGTCGGCCTGCTCCTTCTTCTCAGCTTCTGCCTGCTGCTGCTTTTCAGCCTGGGCTTCCTTTTCCGCCAAAAGCTGGGCATTCTGCTCGGTGACCTTTATCATCCGGTCCATCATTTTGGCATTCTTCTTCAAGTATGGAGCAATGTTTTCGACCATTCTCTGCCCCTGGACTTCCGCGACGGCTCTGGCCTTTTCAATTTCAAAGCGCTCAGCCGCGATCCCAGTTTCCTTCTCATAGCGCTCAATCAGCAAGTGGTTGCCCTGCCAGAGGTCCATATTGGCCATCTTGACCGTCAGCCCCTGGCTGTTAAAAGTCTTGCAGATCTCAGCTGAAGCCGGCAGGTATGCGAAGTAGCGGTTGATGTCGTTGCCCTTGTTGGGGAAGACCCGGGCGGGAATCATGCATTCCGGATTGTCCCGGGTAAAGGTGATTTCCCGCAAGGTCGCCTCATCGTGCAAAAGAATGCTCCAGTTCCGCCGGCCCAGGTCCTCAACAATATTGTAGTTCTTTATGTGGAAGTAGTACTTGGTTTCCGTGTTGACCAGGCCGTATTCTTCAACCAACTGCCAGAAGGAGTGCTTAACCGGGTAAAGGAAGTCGTGCTTGAGCTTCAAGTAGTCCTCGTCATCCATCTCTTCCAGCCAGCGGTCGATCTGCCGGGTCAGGTAAAGAAAGAGGGTGTTGTTCAACCAGTGGCCGTGGTTGTCGGTATTGCCATCCAGGTATTCAAAAAAGTGGATGTCCGCGTCCGTCTTCTTGCGGAACTGGTTGCCCTGGCTGATCACGTAGCCCCTGCGGCCAACTTCAGTCAAAAGCTCGAGATCCTTGCCCTTGCTGTTCATGCTGAAAATGGCCACCGGTTCCACTCCCAGTTTCTCGCCATGCCGGTTGCTCCGTTTCTTCAAAAAGCTCTGGGCGGCGCTGGAAGAAAAGAGGGAGACTTCCGGGTCATCGATGCAGATCGGGGTGATGACCTGGTCTTCATCCATGTAGTGGTCGATAAAGTTCCAGATATTCTTGTTGATGACCTTGGGGTTGGAGCTGTAGGCGCTGACCCGGTCCTGCTTGCTCAAGCTCTTGCCGGCCAGCAGCTTCTTTCTGACCGCTGCCGTCATCCCGAAGAGCTTGTCTTCTGAACTGGCCTGGACGATCTCCTTGGTATTGCCGATGGTCAAGTTGGAGGCAATTTTAAGTAGGGTCGACTTGCCAGTTTCCCCCTGCCCGACCAGGCCGGCCACGATCGGGACGTCTTCCACGATCCCGTTTCGCTCATCGATGGCCTGGCGGATCTTCCAGATGCTGCCGCTTTCCAGGACATACATCAAGAAGGAGAAGGCAGCCTGGGATTCATTATCCTGCTTGCGGTCCCGGTAGAAGCGGATAATGTCAAAAATTGCTGACACGTCCTGCCGGGTCGGCTTTTGGACCGCGACTGGTTCTTCCTGGTAGGAGCCGATTGCCGGCTTCTCCAGAATCGTCCCGGTTACCGGGTCTTGCAGGTAAAGGGGGCGCGGGTAGTGGGCCTTTTCATCCGGCAAAACAATGGCCTCGCCATTTTCATTGCCTTCGCCAAAGACGATCTGGCTGAGCCGCTTACTCAATTCCTCATCAGCCAGGATCTTTTTTCCCGTCAAGTTCTCCTTGTCAATCCCGCTTTTAAAGCGGAGGAGCTTGGCCGTCTTCTTAAAGGACACGCCGGCCTGACTTTGGCCTAATTGCCCTAGCCGGGTCGCTTCTTTGAAATCCTTTAAAGGTGCCTCAGCCATTTTATCTGCCAAGCCGCTGACTTCCAGCAGGTACTGGGATCGCTTGTCTTCTGCCAGGTCCAAATAGCCCTGGTAGATCTCCTTGTCTAAAATATCTCTGGCCTTGGCCGTCAGCTCTTTGACCAGCTGCTGGACCATGGCCCAGTCGTCACCGGTCTTTTCCCCGCTGCTTAAGGAGTAGGTCGCCCCCTGCCCCCAGTAGAAGCGGTACTGGTCTTTCCCGGTCAGCAGGAAGAAGTTGCTTTCTTTCTGCGGTGAAAAACTAACCGCCAGCCGGCCAGCAGCCAGTTTTTCCTTTAAGTCCGGGCAGTCGCTAGCTAAGAGCGGAAAAAGCCGGGACAGTTCACTTGCCGCGGCAAGTTCGGGAACTTCTTCCTCCCCAAAAAGCAGGCAAAACTTTACCTGCTTAAATAAAGGGCTGAGCTCCCGGTCCAGCAGGGTCCAGTCAGGAGCGGCCAGGGCGGCCGTCAGACTCCCGTATTCCTCCCCTGCTTCCTTGATGTCTTCCAGCAAGCCGTGCTGGATCAGTAACTTTCGCTGAGTATCAATAATCCTTGCCATCTGTCTTATTTCCCATTCATGACTTTTTGCCTGCCATATTGCAGACCTTTAACAAGATTATAGCACTATCCGGCCAGTTTTCGGCAGCGTTTACCCGCTTTACTGGCAAGATTCTGCGGATTTTTGCCAAAAGAAAGCCGGCCTGGATTGGCTGCGGGATCTTCATTCTCTTTGCCTTGATCTGGCTCTTTGGCCTCATCACCAGCCAGTCCCGCCTGCAACTTCTTCTTGGTCGGCGCCTTGTTCATCATGTTGATTGGCTTCGGCGGCCGGCACAAGCAGGTCCTGCTGCAAGAGAAAAGGCAGGCTGCTATCGCCCTTAAGCAAAAGAATTACGACCAGACCGCTAGTGAATTAAGACCACGTTAAGCCCCGGGTCTGGCAGAAGTCCACGATAAAGGAAGCCATCTTCTGGGCAACCTTCGGCTCTTGGGCCAGATTCCGGCTGGCCAGGCTGATGGTGTAAGAAGTATCTTCCCTTACCGGCACGGCAATGGCACCAGCAGATTCGTGGTACTTGGACTTAGGCAAGAGAGCCACCCCTTCACCGATCGCCACCAGGTCAACCAGGGTCCGCATATCGTCAGTCACGCTGCTGATCTGGGGATGGATGTCATTTTTAGCAAAAACGTCAGCGATGATCCCGGCCAAGGCATGTTCTTCCCCAAAAGCCAGGTAAGGATACTGCTCGATCTGCTTCAAGCTGACCGACTTCTGCTTGGCCAGTTCATGACCCGCCGGCAAGAGCAGCTCCAGCTTTCTGTGCATCATTGGTACTAAGTCAAAGCCGGCAATCTTTTCACCCGGCCGGGTTGTGACAATGGCCAGGTCCAGTTCCCCGCTTTGCAGCATGTCCAGGAGCTTGCCGGTCACGGCCCGCTTTAAATTGAAGTCGATCCGGTATTCCGGATTGACCTGCCGGTAGTCCTTGATCACATCGGTAATGAATTTATGGGCCACGATTTCAGCCACCCCGATTGACAGCTTGCCGCTTTCGCCCAGGGCCATCTCAGACAACTGCCGCCGCCCTTCCTGGATCTGCTGGACCCCGGCTTCACTGTACTCTTTGAAGACCTTGCCGTAAACCGTCAGGCGGATGTTGCGGCCTTCTCTTTCAAAAAGGGGAACGCCCAGTTCCTCTTCCAGTTTCTTGACCGCGTAGCTCAAGGTTGGCTGGGAAATCCCCAGTTTTTCCGCTGCCTGGGCCATATACTGGGTCTCAGCCAGCTCGTTGAAGTATTCCAAGTGTTGAAAGTTCATGTCTTTTTCCTCATCGTTAAGTCTTACCTCTTATTTTTGCCAAAATTTAGTTTTTAGCAAGAATTTAGCATTTTTTAAAACGTTTTTTAGTAATTTTCAAACTTTTTTGCCAAAATTTCCTGCTAAAAACCGCCAACATAAGTTCGGAAATATATGATTCAGATTTCATATACCGCTTTTATTCCTCTTTCTTGATTGGAAAAGTCGCATTTATCCGAAAAATCAGCAGTAATTATTTGAATTTCACCGAATATTATGTCAAAATTGAGTAAGCATGATTGGCGTTGACTAATAAGAAAAAGGCGCTATAATAATCTTATTGTAAAATTTATTTTGTAAATTCATTTACTTAAAAGAGAGCCTTAAGATGAAACAAGACGTACTTTACCAAATCTTGACTACTGCTGAAGACTGCCAGACAGTCAGCGATATCGCTAAGAAGCTTTTCTTGAGCCATCCATATGTCAGCCAGGTTTTGAGCAAGGCAGAAAAGAAATACAATGTCGTTCTCCTGGAAAGAAGAACCCTGCCGATTGAACTGACTGAAGCCGGCCGGACCCTTTGCGACGGCTTAGCCAAGCTGCACAGCGACCAGATGAAGATCGAACAGGACCTGCGTCGCTTCACTGAAGAAGAGCAGTCCTACATCAAGATCGGTTTCTCCCCGATCTGGGCACCAGGCGAAAGCAGGAAGATCATCCCCGTTCTGCAAAAGCAGTTTGAAACCACCCGCTTTGAACTGATCAAGACCTTCTCTATCAACTCTGCCAAGCGTTTGATCGACAACCGGATGGTTGACATCTACCTGGGGCCGCTCCTGCGGGGGGAAAACTTGAAGAACTTCTTCCTCTTCCAGCCTCGGATCTTCTTGATCATCCCTGAAACCAGCAAACTTTACCAAGAAGGCAAGCGGGACGTTCCGTTCAGCCAGCAGCTCTTGATGGACCTCAGCGAAGAAAAGATGGTTTCCTTAAGCGATGACTCCGGCTTCCAAAAGGCCGTTGACCACCTGCTTGAAGACCAGAACCTCTCCGTTAACAAGAGTATCAAGGTCAACGACTACGAAGTCGCCCTGCAAATGGCAGTCGGCGGTTTGGGCTGGACGGCAACTTTGGAATACATGCTGCCGGACCTGGACCCAGACCTTAAGTACAACCAGGTTGAACTTCCTCACACCTTGATCCAGTCAGACAACGGTTTGACCATCCACATAGACTCCAACGACCGGGCCAAGGAAGTTGCCCAGGTGATGACCAGACTGATGAAGGATGACCTGGTTGCCCGCAAGCTGATCAAGGAATAAGAGCAGAAATTTAAAAATATGCAGACAAAAAACGAGCCAGCTGGCTCGTTTTTTTATTGGCATTTGACTATTAAAAACTATTTTTCTTTCTTCTTGGCCCGGAATTCCCGCCGCCATTCTTTGTGACTAAACGCGGCATAAACCAAGATGGCTAAAGCCGTCAAGAGTGAAATCAGCAGGCCGCTTCGCAATCCCGGCGTCCGGTAAACCAGGCGGACGCGGTGCTTGCCTGCTGGCATTTTGAAGCCGACAAAGGCCGTGTTGGTCTTAATTACCTTGACTGCCTTGCCGTCAACCGTAGCCGTCCAACCGTTTGAATAAGGGATGGTCGAAGTAACGACACCGGCTTTATTGCTAGTAAAGAGGCCGGTCAGCTGGTTTTGCGCGAGTTTCAGCTGCTTGACCCCCTGCTTTTGAATCTGCCGCACTTCTTTCGTGTATTCTTGATTCAAAGGAATTGCTACAACTTTGATCTTGAAGCGGTAGGTCCCCAGTTTTGAAGGCTGGAAAGTCAGACTATTGGGCAGAGTCTGATAAGTGCCCATGTTCATGACCGCGCTGTCGACCAGGCGGTAAAAAGAAGTCATATCCTGGCTTCTCTGCACAATTGTTTCACTGGCCTTCTTCCCCGTTACCGTCAGCTTGTAGCTGGGGTCTGGTGAACCGGCCAGAAGGTGGTAGCGCCAGTACTTGTAGCGGGTCGCCCGCTCATTAAAGGTCTGCCCGGCCAGGTCGGCCTCCTGCTTGGCCTTCTTCAGCTCCAAGTCCAGCTGCTGGCTTAAAGTGAAAGGCTGGTAGGAAATCTGGCTGATCTCGACATGCAACTCGCTTTTGCCCAGTTTGGCCTTTTCTCTATCTGACAAGTGTAGCTTCAACTTGTAGCTGGCATCAGAGTTCGTATAGGTCAATTTATTCTTGCTCAGCTTCTTACCACTGGCATCGACCAGGCTGGCCTTGATGGTCTTGACCCCGGTCAATTTCGCGGCTTTAAGTCCAACCCCCTTGGCCACCACCCCGCTGGCCAGAGCCCGCTCTTTTTGGCTCGCTGACAGTTTTTGGTAGCGGCTGGGGCTAATTGCCTTATAGCTTAGCCAAAGCAGCGGGAAGGCCTCTGTGGTCTTGTAGAGCTCGGCCTGGTAGACAGACTCCTGATTTTGATCTTTTTTCTCCTTGCCAGCAGCGATCAGGTCGTAAGTCCCGGGCACCTTGCTACCGTTTACTGAGTATTTTTGGTTAAAAATATAGCGGACGCCCAGGAAATTGTTCAATATCGTCCGGTCATCAAGCTGGTGGAAGGGAATGTTGTTGTCATACTGCAGGTTGCCCAGGTCGGTCGAGAACTGACCCAGGTACTGGTTCTGGATGGAATAGTAAGATGACACGTTGGCCAGGCCGCTGGTCAAGTCGTTAAACAGCTTCTTCTGGCTGACAAACTGGTTATTTGACACCGTGTTGACCCGGTAAAAGCCGGCCGGCAGGATATGGTTCAAGCCGCCATAGCGGTCTTCCGCGATTTGCTCATATTCCCCCCTGACCAGCATTTTGGCCGCAAAGTTGCCATTGTATGGAAGAGCCGCGTACAGGGCGTTAAAGGCCAAGTTAGCCGCTACAGTAAGCAATAACGCTCGCTTTAAAGCCCGTCCTTCGTTGACCAGGTAGCTGGCCCCCAGACTGAGCAAGAGGAAGATGACTGGCAAGAAGAGCTTGTAGTCATTTTCCAAAAAGGACATGGCGACCAGGTAGACCAGGTAGATTCCGCTGGTGGTAAAAATCAGCCGCATCTCCTTTTGACTGACCGCCTGCTCACTGATGGCCTTGACAAAGACCATCACGCTGAAGGCAAAAGGCAGGTACAAGAGCAGAGTCCAGCGGTTTGACGCTGACATCCCCCCGTTAAAAACCGCCCCGACTGCCGGGATCAAGAGCATGACTGCCCCTAATAACAGAGAAGCAGCGACCAGCCGGTACTTGCGCCAGTTACGGAAGAGGTAGACCAGGGCCGGCAGGATGATGCTGGCCAGGCCCAAGGCTGACCAGAACATCAACTTCCAGTTGTCCCCGTCAATCAGTTCCTTTGGCAAAAGCAAGTAGTAGTAGGCCGGATAAAAGGTCAAGCCATTGGCAAACTGCGATCCGGTTCGGGTGGAGTTGACCACGGCCAAAAGTTCCGGCAAAAGCAGGCCGGCTGACAGAAGGACCGCTCCTAAACTGGCAAAGAAGAGCTTCTTAATTGTTGGCCAGAAAGGAATCTTTTTCCAATAAGCCAGGCCCCAGCGCAAAAACAGGTAAATGATTGCCCCCAGGCCCAGGACAAAGGCCAGGTAATAGTTGCTGACCAGCATCCAGACAAAGACCCCGAATAAGGGCCAGGCGCTGCCCCCCTGCAAGAGTCGCTCCAGCTGGACCACGATCAAGGGAAAAAGAATAAAGGTCGTGGTGAACATCGGCTGGGCCAGGGCCGCGTACAGCAGGTAGGCATTGACCATGTAGACACCGCTGCCAATCAAGACAACACCGTCTTTAAAGTCAAAATGGCGGGCAAAATAAACAAAGGCCAAGCCCACGCAGTACAGGCGCAACAGCAGGATCAGCTGGTAGGCAAAGACCAGGTGGCTGGTCGGAAATAAAAGGGCCAGATAGGCAAAGACGTCACCAATCGTATAGTAAGAAAAGACTGAAAACAGGTCACTGTCCAGGACCATTCAGCTGGCCCCTGGCTTAAGTGGCGCAGGAAACTGAACACGTACTCCCGGTACTTGACCAGCAAGGGCAGGTGCTGGTTGGCCGTGTCAGTGTTCCAGATCAGGCTATGGCCCGTAACCAAGTAAGGTCCAAAAACACAGGCCGCCAAAAAGAGGAAGAAGACCGAGTACTTCCAGTAGACGGCCCGGTCACGCTTTTTGTTAAAGCTGAATTGCAAAATCATCCCTCCAAAATGTTTAATGGTCTATCTTTTTATTCTACCGCTTTTCTTCCCTGCCCGCTAAAAGGCTAGAAAATATTAAAAAAGAAAAATGACCAGCAAAAGCTGGTCATCATCCAAAATTCTAATTTCTCAGCTGTTCGTAAAGATCCTGCATTTCCTGGTCATCTGGCACAAGCTTCAAGTACTTTTCCAGCAATTGCCGGGCCAGATCGCCATGGGCGCTCTCTTGAGCAAAGGAGATCATTCCCCGCAAGAAGGCAGGACTGGTCTGCAGGCTCTGGTAGGCCAAGAGATATTCCTGCAGGGCCTGGTCATATTTTTTCATTTCCTGGTAGGACCGGGCCATGTTCCAGTGGGCCTGGGGCTCCAGATCGCTGTCAGCCAGAGCAGTAAACAAGGCCAAGGAGTCCTCTGCCCGCCCCTGGGCTAAGTAGAGGTCGCTCAGCAAGAGGCGGAGGCTGGAATTGTCCGGGTTGACCTCAAGGCCCCGCTGCAAGAGGTCCTCAGCATCCTCATCCTTGCCTAATTTGGCAGCTGCCTTAGCCCCAGTCAGGTAAAGCTCTTCATCCAGCTCATTGTAGCCCAGGCCCGTCTGAGCGGCAAAGAGGGCTTCTTCTGGGTTGTCTTCTTCCTGGTAGGCCTTGGCCAGGAAAGGATAAGCGTTAACGTAGTCAGGGCTTTGCTTAATGACATCATCAAGGAAGGAAATGGCCTTGTCAAACTGGCCGGCCTCTTCCATGATTACCCCGGCTTGGTACTTGGCGTCGATGTCCAGGAGGTCTTCTTTATGGTCATTGATAAAAGCAGCTGCTTCTTCATACCGGCCCAGTTTAGCCAGGGTCTGGAAGACCCGCTGGTTAAGATTGACTTCCCCGAACATGGTCTGTCTTTGCCGCAAGTCCTGGTACAGAGGCAGGGCCTGGTCGTTCAAGTCGCTCATGTAGTCCAGTTCCGCCAGGCCAAAAGTAATGGCATCTTCATCCGGGGCCTGCTGCCGGGCCTGCTCCATCTTGGCCCGTGCCGTTTCGATCAGGCCCTCGCTTTGGTAGTAGTCAGCCTGGACCAGGAGGCTTTCCAGATAGGCATCTGAATCAGCCGGCACATTGTAAAGCAGGGTCAAGCCATCGTCCTCTGCTCCGTCATTGAGGAGGATTTCGGCCAGGTAGACCTTGAAGAGGTCTTCATTGGGAAAATCAGCGATCAAGCTGCGGTAGACTTCCTTCGCCAGGTCGGTAAAGCCCAGGTCGGTCAGGTTTTCCGCCAGAGACGCCAGGATCTCCGGATCATCGTTTTCCAGGGCCTGCTTCAAGAGGGCGCGGCTCTCGCTGAAACGGTGACCTTGAATCGCGTCCAACAATTGTTCAGAATATGTCATCTTTGTCCTCACTTTCTGCTTACTATTGTACCGTAACTAGTCAGCTAAATAAGTTTTTTGCCCAAACAAAAAAACGCCAGAAATACCGGCGTTTCTTTATTTTAAAGCGCGTCAATTACTTAACAGCGTCCTTAAGAGCCTTACCTGGCTTAAATGCAGGAACCTTGCTTGCTGGAATTTCAATTTCAGCACCAGTTTGTGGGTTGCGGCCCTTGCGAGCTGCACGGTCACGTACTTCGAAAGTGCCGAAGCCGATCAGTTGCACCTTTTCGCCCTTAGCCAAGTCTTCTTGGATTGCTTCGAAAACCGCGTCAACAGCTTCTGAAACGTCCTTCTTAGTCAACTTAGTCTTTGCAGCTACTTCTGAAACTAATTCTGCCTTATTTGCCATGTGGAATTCACCTCCTATAAATTAGACTCGCGTCTAATCACTTCATTTCTCTTGTAGAAATGAGGGACACTGAGCGCTTGCTGCATTCAATTAATTCCCTGCTCTCTAAAATATCACAAGAACGTTGTCCCTACAAGGCTTTTAGCCCGCGGCTTAGCACTTTTTCAAGAGAATGTCACAAATTGAAAAAGAAAAGCCCGGTCCTACTTCCGCTTACGCGGCAGGATCTTGATCGGGGTCCCGGTGAAGTCGAAATTCTCCCGCAGCTGGTTGATCAAAAAGCGCTGGTAGGAGAAGTGCATCAGTTCTGGATCGTTGCAGAAAACAACGAAAGTCGGCGGATTGGTCTTGACCTGGGTCATGTAGTAGACCCGTAGCCGCTTGCCCTTGACCATCGGCGCCGGCACCAAGCGGCTGGCTTCCAGGAGCAGGTCGTTTAAGACGGATGACTGGATCCGCTGGTTCTTGTTCTCGTAAACTTCCTTGACCATCTTTGGCAATTGGTCGATGTTCTTGCCGGTCTTGGCCGAAACAAAGACAATTGGGGCATAGTCCAGGTAGGAGAATTCTTCCCGGATCACCGCTTCAAAGTCCTTGCCGGATGAAGAGTCCTTCTTCGGCAAGTCCCACTTGTTGACGGCGATAATCATCCCCAGGCCCGCTTCATGGGCGTAGCCGGCCACGTGCTTGTCCTGCTCTCTGATCCCGGTGCTGGCATCCAGGACCAGGATGGCCACGTCTGACCGTTCCATGGCGCTCATCGCCCGCATGACGGAGTACTTTTCAGTCTTCTCATAGACCTTGCCCCGCCGTCTGATCCCGGCTGTGTCAACAACCCGGAACTTGGTTCCATCCTTGACGAATGGCGTGTCAATGGCGTCTCTGGTCGTCCCTTCTTCGTTGGCCACAATCACCCGTTCTTCGCCCAACAGGCGGTTGACGATGGATGACTTGCCCACGTTTGGCCGGCCGATCACGCTGAAGGAGATAACCCCTTCTTCGGTCTTTTCGGCATCGGCCGGGAAGTTCTTGACTACTTCGTCCAGCAGGTCACCGATCCCCGTCCCGTGGGAACCGGAAACCGGGATTGGGTCGCCCAAGCCCAAGCTATAGAAGTCATAGATATCGGTCCGCTGCTCAGGGTTGTCTGCCTTGTTAACGGCCAAAAGAACTGGCTTATCGGCCCGGTAGAGCAGGTGGGCGATCCGTTCATCCAGACTGGTCACCCCCTGGCTGGCATCGGCCAGCATGACGATGACGTCGGCCTCTTCAATAGCGATTTCCGCCTGGGCCCGGATTTCTTCGTCAATCGTACTGTCTTCCCAGGTAATCCCCCCGGTGTCGATGATGCTGAACTGGTGGCCCATCCAGCTGGCCCGGGCATAGTTCCGGTCCCGGGTCACGCCTGGCCGGTCTTCCACGATCGCCACCCGTTCATTGATAATCCGGTTGAACAGGGTTGACTTGCCCACGTTTGGCCGCCCTACGATGGCAACAATTGGTAATGGCATCTTTTCACCTCTTTTGCTTTCTATTGATTATTGTCAAACAAAAAGACCGACCAACGGTCGGTCTTTTTAGTGCTGATTAACGGTTCTTAAGTTGGTCACCGATCATGTCACCAAGCGAGAAGCCGTTGTCGTCGTTGTTCATGTACTTGCGAGCAAATGCGTCGTTGTTTGATGAACGACGTGCGCGAGGTCTGTCGTTTGATGAAGAAGCGTTCTCTGGATCAGCTTGCTTAATTGACAGGGAGATTCTTCTTTTACTTGGGTCAATGTTAAGAACCTTAACCTTGACCTTTTGACCTACAGTCAAGACGTCGCTTGGCTTGTCAACGTGCTTGTATGAAATTTCTGAAACGTGTACCAAGCCTTGGATGCCGTCAGCAACTTCAACAAAGGCACCGAAGTTGGTCAAAGACTTAACTTCGCCTTCAATTACATCGCCTTCGTTCAAGCTTGAAGTAGCTTGTTCGAATGGGGATGGTTCAGTTTGCTTGATTGACAGGGAGATACGGTGACGGTCATTGTCGATGCCAATAACCTTAACCTTAACATCTTGGCCAACCTTCAAGACGTCGCTTGGCTTGTCAACGTGCTTGTATGAAATTTCTGAGATGTGTACCAAACCGTCAACGCCGCCGATATCAACGAATGAACCAAAGTTGGTCAAGCGTGATACCCGGCCTTCAACTACGTCGCCGACAACCAGTTGTGAAGCAACGTTTTCAAAGGCTTGTTCGCGTTCTTCTTCGATCAGTTCCTTGTGGGAAAGGATCAGACGGTTCTTAGCCGGGTCGATTTCAGTAATCTTAACCTTGATAGTCTTACCGATGTAAGGCTTAAGGTCTGAAACGAAGCGGTTTGAGATCAAGCTTGCTGGCAAGAAGCCGCGGGTGCCGACATCAACGAGCAAACCACCGCGAACTGATGAAGTAACCTTACCTTCGATAGTCTTGCCTTCTTCGAAGTCCTTTTGCAGCTTGTCGTAAGCTTCACGTTCCTTAACGCGGGTTACTGAGAAGAAAAATTCACCGTTTTCCTTGTCACCGCCTGCACGACGAACTACGTAAACCTTGAAGGTATCACCTAGCTTAACTTCGTCACGCAAGTTGACACTACGGTCGTTGGTGAAATCACGGCGAGTGATTACACCTTCAACGCCGGCGCCTTGAACACCAACGTTAATTTGGCCATCTTCAACGCTCAAAACGTTAACGTCAACGATGTCGCCTGCCTTAACTTCTTGCATTTGAGCAAGAGCATCTAAAAATTGATTGTTTTCTGACATAAATACAAAATGCCTCCCTGTTTATTCGTTCTCTATTTTACCAAAAAATAGATGAATTTGCTACTATTTTACCAGACTTTTTTTGAATTTACTTGCTGGTATTTGTTTTTTTAGCAATTTCGGCCAAGATAGCGGCAACAACCTGGTCAATCGTTAAATTAGTTGAATCGATTTCGATTGCATCCGCTGCCTTCTTCAAAGGTGAAACTTCACGGTGGGAGTCAAGGTAGTCCCGCTTGGCGATATCAGCTTCGATTTCCTCAACCGTCTGCTTGGCCTCAATCCCCTTTTTCTGCCAGTCCAAAAGCCGTCTTTCTGCTCTAGACCGGGCGCTGGCAACCAGGAAGATCTTGACTTCAGCCTCAGGCAAAACCGTGGTCCCGATGTCGCGGCCGTCCATGATCACGTTGGTTGATCCGGCAAGTTTTCTTTGCAAGTCAACCATCTTGCTTCTGACCCCCGGCAGGGCTGAGACCTGGGAGACATTAGCTGTGATTTCCGGGGTCCGGATTTCCAAAGACACGTCTTCCCCGGCTACCAGAACCTTCTGGCCGCTTTCGCCGGGCTCTAAAACGATGCCGTCTTCGTCGATCGCCTTTAAAATCCCGGCTTCATCCCCATAGTCCAGGCCGTGCTTGCGGGCGATAAAAGTACATGCCCGGTACATAGCACCCGTGTCGATATAAACGAATGACAGCTTATTGGCCACAATCTTGGCCACCGTGCTCTTACCTGCTGAAGCAGGTCCATCAATTGCTACTTGCATAACATCAAAATGAAGCGACTCGTATCGCTTCAATCCTTTCCAATAAATTCAGCTATTTGGCTTGCTTGATCTTCAGTTTCTGACCAACTGCCAGGGTTGAGCTGGTATCCAGACCATTTTGCTCAGCCAGCTCTTCGGCGCTTATGCCGTACTTCTGGGCGATCGCGGCCCAGCTGTCGCCAGCCTTGACCACGTAAGTCTTGACCTTGGGAGCAGGCTTGGCCTTGCTAGTCTTTTCAGCGGCCGGCTTGGGCTTGGCCTGCTCTTTCTTTGCTTGCGGAACGGCGTAGTCACTGTTTTGACTGGTGATCAGCGGCACGGCTGCCAAGGCCATCATAACCGCGATCAAGAGGGCCGTCCACCACGACGCCTGCTTGTTCTTGCGCTCTTCTCTGACCGCTTGCTGGCGGGCCAGACGTGACAAGGGCTTTTGGGCATTTTGATCCATCTAGCTTCCCCCCTTTAAGCTTACATTTTAACATAAAACCAGGTGCTAATTGAAAAGAAAAGGCCTTCCTTAAGGAAAGCCTCATCTAATATTTTATTTGTCTTTTCGCATTAGTACTTGCTGGAAACGCTGAAGTGCTTGATCACGAATGGCTTGATCGTCTTTAAGACAGATTCAAAGAGGATGTAGACCACAACTGAGTTGATGGCCCCCTTGATCAAGTTGAATGGGACGATGATGCCCATGATGTAGCTGGACATGCTTGGAATGTGCAGCATCTTGCCCAGGTAAGTCTGTTCAGTAAAAGTGAGCAGCTGAGCGTAGCTCATGTGCATCCCCGCTGCCTGCGGCACTGAAGTGTAGGCGTAAACCGGAGTCAAGAGGAACTGGTTGGTCAAAGCCATGACCACCGTCAATGACAAAACGCCCAAAAGCAGGCCCAGGGCCGGCAGCAGGTAGCCCTTCAGGCTCTTTCTGTCTTCTTCCTTGACTGAGCCAGCCAGGAAGTAAAACGGCAGGGCAAAGGCCATTGAAGCCAGGAAGGCAGCCAGTTCACCGACCAGTGACGGGAGGGCAAAGCCGGCAAAGATCAAGGACAAGAGGCACTTGATCGCGGCTACGGCCACCCCGCCGCCGATGCCGAAGATAAAGGTGGTAATGACCACGATGACGTCTGAGAAGTCCATCTTCAAAAAGCTGACACCCGGCATGATCGGGAATTCAAACTTCATAACCACAAAGGCGATGGCCCCGATCATGGCATAAGCGAGCCAGTTGCTGACTGATTTATCTGTCCGTTTGTTAGTAGCTTCCATATTAACATACCTCCATTAAAAAAGTCCGTTGCCTCGAAGAGCAACAGACCTTTCTTAGTAAGCATGCTTATTATTCCAGCGTCTGCCTTCTTCCATCTAGACTATAACTATCGGTAGCTTTACAGCATTCAACCACTCGCGTGGCTCGCGGACTTGCACCGCCGGTCGGGATTTTCACCCTGCCCCGAAGACAACTTGTATTTTTTGATTACGTTTACATTCTAATCCACTTGCTTGAGTCTGTCAACTTCTTTGTGGTTTAATTCCCGGTACTGTCCGGATGTAAGGCCTTGCAAGTCCAGGAAGGAGTAGCGTTCTCTGGACAATTTGTCAACCAGGTGATTAACAGCTTTAAACATTTCCTTGACCTGGTGGTAGTGGCCTTCATGGATGGTCAGCTGGACGATCTGGGTCTGGGCCCGGGGATTGGTCTTCAAAACCTTGACTCGGGCCGGCTTGGTCTTGTAGCGGCCGATCTGGACCCCCTTCTTCAAGGCCTTGATTTCATCTGGCTGCAGAATGCCCTTGATCTTAGCCACGTAGACCTTGTCAACTTCGTTTCTCGGGTGCATGAGCAGGTTGGCCAGTTCCCCGTCATTGGTCATCAAGAGCAGGCCGGAAGTGTCGTAGTCCAAGCGGCCAACCGGGTAAAGGCGGTATGGCAAATCTGTAAAGTAGTCTGCCACCGTCTTGCGGCCCTTGTTATCCTTAACCGCGGAGATCACGCCCCGGGGTTTGTAAAAGAGATAAGTATGGTGGCTTTCTCTTTCAATCGGCTGGTTGTCAACAACAACTTGTTCAATCGAGCTGACCTTGGTCCCCAGCTTGGTTACCACTTGCCCGTCGACTCTGACCCGGCCGGCCAGGATCATTTTTTCCGCTTCTCTTCTGGAAGCGATCCCCGCCTGGGCGATCACTTTTTGCAAACGTTCTTCCGCCATTATAAATCCTCCATCTTCTGCAATGCTTTATCAGCCGTGCCGTTTTCGGCAAACAGGTCTACCTGGCCGTCGGCATCAAAGCTGCTGTCTTCAAAATTCTCAATTACCGGCAGATCCGCCAGGGACTTGTAGCCAAAGTACTGGAGGAAATAATCGGTCGTCACGTACAGCTTGGGGTGGCCCGGGGCGTCCTTAACCCCCTGGGCCTTGACCAGGCCCCGCCAAACCAGGGTCTGCAGGGCACCAGAAGAGTTGACCCCCCGGATTTCATCGATCTCAATTCTGGTAATCGGCTGCCGGTAGGCCACGATCGCCAGAATTTCCAAGGCTGACTGGCTGATATTCTTGGTCAGGTCCTTATTGAAATAGGCTTCCACCAGGTCGCTGACTTCCCCGCTGGTCGTTAATTTATATTCGTCGTTGATTTCCAAAAGCTGCAGGCCGCAGTCCGGATCACTGGCCAGTTTTTCCTGCAGCCTTTTGGCCAGACTCTCAATTTCCGGGTCCGCCAGCTGCAGCAGGTCCCGCAGCTGCTCTTTCTTGATCCCGCCGTCGCCGGCCACATAAAGGAGGGCTTGCAGCTGGGCTATTTTACTCGTCATGCTTGCTCCTTTCTATTTCCAAGTCGCCAAAGCGGCGCTTTTGCCTAACTTTCAAGTACTGGTCCTTGGCCAGTTCCAAAATTGCCAAAAAAAGGCCAACTAGGTCGGCCAGGCTTTCCACCTGGTCAGTCAAGGCAAAAAAGCTGACCCGGCCCTGCCGCTCTAAAACTTCCTTTAGCCAGGCAATCATTTCCTGGATCGGCCGGCCGGTCAAGGTCACCTGGGCATGGTCGTTCCTTTTCTTAAAGCGGCGCATAGCCAAAATAAAGCTGGCCGTGAGGTCCTGCTGGCTTATTTGCCCTAAAGGCAGGGGCTGAACCTTGGCCCCTACAGCCACGCTGGGCTCCTTGGCGGCCAAAACTGGTACCTCGTCATTTCTGACCTTGAAGTAGGCCGAAATCTTTTTAAAGACGGAATACTGAACCAGTTGCTCAACCAGTTCTTCCCGGGGGTCGGCAAATTCTTCTTCTGTCTCGACAAAGTCGTTTTTCGGCAGCAGATACTGGGACTTGATCCGCAGCAAGGTTGCCGCCATCACGAAATATTCCCCGGCTAGTTGCAGGTTCAGCCGCTGCATCTGCTGGAGGTAGTCCAAGTACTGCTGGGTAATCCGGGCGATCGGGATGTCATAGATGTCTAATTCCTGCGACCGAATCAGGTGGAGCAAAAGGTCCAGGGGGCCTTCAAAATTCGGTAGCTCAATGGTCATGCCCTCATTCATCATTGTTCAAGTACTTCATCAAATAGGTATATTCCGGAACCGTCATTACTTTCTGCTTGCCAGCTTCCTGGGCCAGTTCCCGCATGATTTCCGAAAAATGCTCATCGTCCCGGAAACCCGGTGCTAAAGACAAATAGCGCAGGACCAGGCAGCCGACCCCGGTCTCGCAGCCCGCCAGGCCGACGATGTTTTGGTTCTCGTCCCGGTAAAGGTAGAGCTGGTGGGCCGGGTCTTCAGCGTAGAGCTGCATCTCTTCCTTCAAATTCTGCAGGTTCTTGAAATCCGGCAGATAGGACAAGAGACCCATGGCGACTTTTTCATAATCTTTCTTATATGGTACTAGCATATGATCACCTCTAAATGCGGGGATGGGTCTTTTGGTAGACGTCCAGGATATGCTTCTGGGTCAGATTAGTATAGATTTGGGTCGTGGAAATGTCTGTATGGCCCAGGATTTCCTGCACCACCCGCAAATCCGCCCCATGCTCCAGCAAATGGGTCGCGAAGCTGTGGCGGAGGGTGTGGGGAGTCACATCCTTAGCAATGCCGGCCTGCTGGCAGTACTTCTTGATCTTCTGCCAGACAGCCTGCCGGGTCAATTGCCCGCCCCGGCTGTTTAAGAACAGGTAGTCGCTGCTCTTGCCCCGCTTTAAAAGCTGCTGGTCCCTGACAGGCAGATAACGCTTAATCCAGTCTAAGGCCAGGGCGCTCACCGGAATAAGCCGTTCCTTATTCCCCTTGCCCAGGACTTTGATCAGCTGCAGGTCGGCATGGACATCGGCTAATTGCAAGTTGACCGCTTCGCTGACCCGCATCCCCGTCGCGTAAAGCAGTTCCACAAGGGCCCGGTCGCGGATTCCTAAATCCGTAGTCAGATCTGGCTGGTCTAAGAGCTTGCCCACTTCAGCCTCAGTCAAAGCCAAGGGCATCCGCTTCTCCCGCTTGGGAGCATCAATCTGGCTCATGGGGTCCAGGGCGATCAGCTGCTGGCGGACCAGCCACTGGTAAAAGCGGCTCAGGGTCGACACCAGCCGGCTGATAGAGCTGTTAGCCTTGCCCAAGTCCCGCTCTTTAGCTAAAAAAGCATCAATTTCCACGGCTTCCAGCGGCCAAGCGGGCATCTGCTCTTCTTTGACAAAGGCCAGAAACTCCAGCAAATCCTGATGGTAGGCCGCGATGGTATTCGGACTGAGTCCCCGCTCAATCTGACTGTAGCGCAGATAATCGTTTATCTGCTCAGCGAGCTTATTCATCCGCCTCATCCTTAATCAGCTTGATCGTGCCGGCTTCCTTGTCCTGGCTGACCAGGCCCCGCTTGATCAAGTTGCCTAAGGCCCGCTTAAAGGCAGACTTGGAGATGCCGAAATAGTCCTTGATGGCCTGGGCCTCGCTCTTGTCGCTAAATGGCAGGGTCTTGTCGCCCTTGCGGCGCAAAGACATCATGATCATAGCCGCGTCATCGTCAATTTTTTCAAAAGACCGGGGCAAAACGCTCATGTTCAAGCGGCCATACTGGCTGACCCCGATTACCCGGGCCTTGACTTCCTCACCCAGCCGCAGCGGCTGCTGCATTTGAGATTCATGGATGAAGCCCAAATAGTAGTCATTGGTCAAAACAAAGCAACCCAGGGACTTGCTGGAGTATACCCGGGCCAGCAGGTTCTTGTTGACCAGGTTGTTGGGGAAACGGACAGCGATTTGGTCAAAGACGTTTTCGTCAGCGGCCTTGGCCCAGATCCGGTCCTTGTCATCAGTTTCCAGCCGCACCAAAAGGCGGTCATCCTTTTGCGGCCAGCGGGCCGGGTCAAGTGGCAGGTCGTCCAGGGACATAACTATATCCTTATCAGGCAAGCCAATGTCCAAAAAGACCCCCAGCCCCCGCTGGACCCTGGTAACCGTGGCCCAGCCGTATTGGTCAGCCTGGGCAAAAGGCAGGAACTGGGTCATTTCCCGTTCATGTTTTTGGTTATCATAAATAAATCCCGTGATTTGCCCGCCAATTTCCGGCGTCTCTTCCTGGGTGATTTCTTCTTTCTTCAATTTGAACGTTAAGCCGTCAATCTGCACGAAATAGGCTTCAGCGTTGCTGTCAATGATTTTACCGGTCCGGATTTCTCCAAGCATAGTCTGCCTCCAACTTTACATAATTCTAACACTAGTATACGGGAACAAAGAAAGAAAATAAAGCAATTAACAATAGTTTTTCCGCCAATTCGCTGATTTTTTTCAATTCACGCATAGTTTTCTCTATTTTAAAGCAAGTTTTGACCAAGTTCTTTAATTAATCTAGGTAATCAACGAAAAGGAGGCTTACATGACCAAGAAAAAACACCTTTACGAAGTTGACCTGATGCGCTGCTTCTTTATGTTCGGCGTCGTGCTCAACCACGTGGCCAGCACATTTGCCGCAGCTTTAGGCAACAAGGCGACCCCTGCCGGCCGCTTTTTAGTATCAACCCACTTGATCCTGCACTTTCCCCGCTTCGGCTTTATGTTCATCACCGGCCTGGTTCTCTTTTTAGGCTACTGGGGCCGGCCTGAAAAACAAAACTGGCCGGTCTTCTGGAAAAAGCGCTATATCGGCAGCGGTATTCCCTACCTCTTCTGGAACGGCCTCTTTTTGGCCTTTCTCTTGCTGACCAGCGGCTCTTTTAGCTGGAACAAGTGGCTGACCGGCTGGCTGGAAGCCATCAGCAAGGGCAGCCAGTTCTACTTCAGTCCACCCTCCTGCGCCTAATCGCCGGCCTGGAAGCACCGACAGCCGGGGAAATCACCATGAACGGACAAAAATTATCCGGCCTCAACCAGCAGGCCCAGGTCATGTTCCAAGATGATCGCCTTTTGCCTTGGAAGACCGTCCTGGTCAACCTGCTCATGACCGGCAATGACCCGGACAAGGCCAAGCGCCTTTTAGCCCGGGTGGGCCTGGAAAAATACGCTGACGCCTACCCGGCCACCCTGTCCGGGGGGCAGCGACAAAGAGCTGCTTTAGCCAGAGTCCTCCTGTCCTCTACCCAGCTCCTGCTTTTGGACAACCCCCTCGGAGCCCTTGATGCCTTGACCAGATCCAAGATGCAGGAGCTCATCCTCCAGGTCTGCAAGGAAGAGGGCATCACCACAGTGCTCGTTACCCACGACGTCCGGGAAGCCACCATCATGACCAACAAGATCTGGGTCATCAAAGCGCTTTTTCCTCCCTGTTAAACAGCCCATATCAGTCTTCTAAGGTCGGCTATGCTTTTTGGGTAGATTAAGTTTGCAGACGATTTAAAGCGGCTCAGCAGTTTAAAATACCTCTTCTGCCTTAGCTATATTCAAGGCAATCATTAAAGAAAGCAGAGAAAAAATTGGCAAAGAAAAAGAGCTCAATCGATTGATTGAACTCTTTCTTCTGTGGTTGTCAGACTTGCAATCCTAGATTACAGGTTTGAAACTTCACCTTGGTAAATTGCGCCGCGACGTGCGTCAACAGTCAAAGTTGAGCCGTCAGCGATCTTTGAAGTTGCGTCAGCAGCACCGACAACAACTGGAATGCCGAGTGATACGCCGACAACAGCTGCGTGGCTGGTCAAGCCGGAAGCTTCAACGATCATACCGCTGGCCTTCTTGATAGCTGGCATGTAGTCCTTGTCAGTAGTCTTAGCTACCAGGATGTCGCCTTCGTGAACCTTATTGTTGGCTTCTTCAGCGCTGTTCGCAACAACAGCCTTGCCGATAACTGAGCCAGTGCCTACGCCCAAACCTTGAGCAAGTTGGTTGCCGATGATTTGCAGCTTCATCAAGTTAGTAGTACCTGATTGGCCGAATGGTACGCCGGCAACGATGATTACCAGGTCGCCATCCTTAACGAAACCGTGTTCCTTAGCTACGCGGGCAGCTTCTTCGAACATTTCGTCAGTGTTTGAAGGTCGCTTTGCCAAAACTGGTTCAACGCCCCAAACGATACCCAATGAGTGTTGGATCTTTTCGTCGAAAGTCAAGGCAACGATGGTTGCGTCTGGACGGTACTTGGAGATCATACGAGCTGTGTAGCCGGAGCTAGTAGCAGTGATGATAGTCTTAACGCCCAGTTCTTGAGCAGTGCGGACAACTGATTCGCCGATAGCTTCAGTAACGTTTGAGCCCTTGTATTCTTCAAAGCGTTGCAGAGCCAGAGTGTTCCGGGTGTCCATTTCCTTTTCAGTCCGAACATTGATGTCGTGCATAGCTTGAACTGATTCTACTGGGTACAAACCGTTTGCTGATTCTCCTGACAGCATAGTTGCGTCAGTACCGTCAAGAACGGCGTTAGCAACGTCAGTTACTTCGGCACGGGTTGGACGTGGGTTTTCTTGCATTGAGTCCAGCATTTGAGTAGCAGTGATAACTGGCTTGCCCAAAGCGTTGCACTTCTTGATCAAAGTCTTTTGAACAAATGGCACGTTGATGAATGGGATTTCAACACCCATGTCACCACGGGCAACCATCAAACCATCTGAAACTTGCAAGATTTCGTCGATGTTGTCAATACCTTCTTGTGATTCAATCTTTGGGAAGATCTTAACGTATGGTGCGTTAGCTTCTTCGCAAAGTGCGCGAATGTCAAGAACGTCTTGAGCCTTACGTACAAAAGAAGCAAAGATGAAGTTAATACCGTGCTTCAAACCAAAGCGGATGTCGTCAGTGTCCTTTTCAGTAATCCCTGGGAGGCGGATTTCAACACCTGGAGCGTTAACACCCTTCTTTGAGCCGATGACACCAGTGTTTTGAGCTTCACAAATCAATTCGCGCTTTTCTTCGTCCTTGGCCTTGATAGTCAAACCAACAGCACCGTCGTCGATCAATACAGTGCCGCCTACGTGAGTGTCGTCGAACAGACCTGGGTAGGTAACGTGGATCATGTCCTTGTTGCCGGCCTTAGTTGCGTCCATTGACACGCGGATTTCGTCACCAGTGTTGATAGTGAACTTGCCGCCTTCTTGGTCAGTGGTTCTGATTTCAGCACCCTTGGTGTCCAAAGCGATGCCCAAAAGCTTGCCAGTCTTCTTTTCAACTTCACGAACCATGTTCATTCTTGCCAAGTGTTCTTCGTGGTCGCCGTGTGAGAAGTTGAAACGGAATACGTTTGCGCCTGCTTCGGCTAACTTGGTAATAGTTTCAATATCGTTTGAAGCTGGTCCTAAAGTACTAACAATCTTTGTTTTTTTCATCTTGAAAAAATCTCCCTAAATCAAAAACTATAAAAATAACTATCTTGATAAATCTGCGTTGAGCTTTAACAAGTCATAGTCACCCTTGTGAGACTCATCAAATAAATCAAGGATGTCGTGTGAAGTAACCTTGCCGTTTTCAATGCCGACAGCCAGGCCGCCCTTGCCTTCCAAAAGAAGGTGAACGGCCTCGCTGCCCAGCTTGGAAGCCAGCACCCGGTCAGAAACAGTTGGCGTGCCGCCCCGCTGCATGTGACCCAAAACATTGGCCCGGACGTCGAAGTCACCATGCTTCTTCAGTTCAGCCATGAATTGGTCAGCGGTCATTACGCCTTCAGCAACGACTACCACACCGTGGTCCTTACCGCTTTCCTGGGCTTGCTTGAGCCGGTTGGCGATTTCTTCGACATCATATGGTCTTTCAGGAATGACGATCGCGTCCGCCCCGCAGGCTACGCCGACGCGCATAGCGATGTCACCACAGTTGCGGCCCATTACGTTGACAATGAAGACCCGGTGGTGGCTGGAAGCAGTGTCACGGATCTTGTCGATCGCGTCCATTGCCGTCATGCAGGCCGTGTCATAGCCGATCGTGGCATCCGTGTAAGGGATGTCGTTGTCGATCGTGCCTGGCAGGCCAATTGAGTTGAAGCCGTGGCGGGTCAGCTGCAGGGCGCCATGGTAGGAACCATCCCCACCAATAACGACAACAGCATCGATGCCGTGCTTCTTCAATTGTTCAATACCAGCCAGCTGTCCTTCTTCTTCTGCAAATTCAGGATAACGCGCAGAGTAGAGGAAGGTACCGGAAACATTGATCAAGTGGGCTACGTCTTCACTTTCCAATGGGAAAATGTCGCCCGCAACCAAACCTGCAAAACCGTATCTGATACCGAAAACTTCCAAACCGTTCGCGATCGCGACTCTGGTTACGGCTCTTACGGCTGCATTCATACCAGGGGCGTCACCGCCGCTAGTCAAAATACCAATCCGTTTCATGAATTCACCTCATCATGATTTAAATTGTGTAATATCTCACATCAAATAAATCATAACATTTTTCCCGCATAAAGTCTTGTAAAATCTGGTTTAAATTCGATTTTTTCAGACTTTCGACCTGTTAGGGCTTACAAATCCCAGCCTGGCGTTTATTATTTATTTCACTAGGAGAGATTTTTTTCAAAAAAGCAAATTGGTCAAGTCATTTTCAGCGCAAATTTACCTGCTTCATGTCCCAAATTTTGAAGTCCAGGCTCTCTCTTTGGCCTAAAGCTTCCAGCTTGAGCAGGTAGTAGTCATTTACCTGTAAATTCAAAGTTAATTTGGCCAGTTCCCCGGCAAAAAGCCAGCACCTGTAGCGGCCGGAAGAATCAGCCAGAATCAAAGTCGCCATCTTCCGTCCCCGCTTGTCTTCCTGGTAGCGGACAGCCAAAAGCTTGGCCAGTGCCAGGCCCCTTTCTTTAACCTGGAAGTCGCCTAAGCGCTTGGTCCGGTAGTGCTGGTCAAAATAACGCTCAAGAGCCAGGTCCTTAGGCTTGACGGTAACCGGCTTGACTTCTTCAGCCTGCTCGAGCTGCTTTAAGTCCAAAAGGCGCAAATCCTGCAAGATCAGCTGGTAGCCCCGGCTGTCCTTTTGGTCTTCTTTTTTGTCAACTTGCAGGAGGTAGACGGCGTTTTCTTTCAGAATTTGGGCAAAGCGGCGGTACTGGCTGGTAAAAATGGTCACCTTCTCGCTGGTCTGTCCGTCGCTAAAGACGGCGTTGCTGCCTAACTCACCGGCCCGGGCTCCCCGCTTGACCCGCCAGTTGTTTTTCTTAATGAACTGGGCAAGCACCTGCCCGGTCTCGTTTAAGGCAAGACCAGCAAAAGGCTTGGCCCCATAACGCTTGGCCAGGGCCTTGCCGGCAATTTCCAGGGGAGATGCCGTTACGGCAAAGCCCATGGCTCTTTCTTCCATAGCCACCTTTTCTGCTGCCGTCGGCATTGGCACGTTTTCTTCCTTGGCGGCTAAAAAGTCCTGCAAGACCAGGCTTTTTTGCGACAAGCGGGCAGTATTGAGCATGTTGCCGCAGTTGACCAAAAGACTGGCCCGGTTGGGACTGACCTGGTCAAAGAGGCCGGCTTCGATCAAGGGGACCAGCTGCTTTTCTTTCAACTCCTTGGTATCCAGCTGCCGCAAAAAAGCCGGGAAGCTGGTTACTGGCCGTTTTAGGGCCAGAAGCTGGTCCAAAAAGGCCGGCGTAATCCCCATAATGTCCTTTAAGCCCAGGTAGATCCGGCCTTCAAACAAGCGGGCCTCTGCCTGGCTCAAGTTGATGTCGGGCCCCAGGATCTCAACGCCGGCCTTTCTGGCCTGGCGGATGATGGCCCCTTTTTCCTTGCCCCGGCTGGCCCGGAGCTTTTCCAAGTAGAACTCCCTAGGGAAATGGACGGACAAGAAGGCCTGCCAGTAGGCCAAAAGGGCATAGGCGACGGCGTGGGAGTGGTTGAAGCCGTAGTTGGCGAAAGGCTCGATTAAGGCGTAGACTGCCTCGGCGGCTTGCCGGCTGTGTCCCTTTCTGACAGCGCCAGCGACAAACTTGCCCTTTTCTTCGGCTAAAAGGCCAGCCTGCTTTTTGGAAATCGCGTTCCGGAAGACGTCAGCCTCCGCCAGGCTGAAGCCCGCGAAAATCCGGGCCGTCTGCATGACCTGCTCCTGGTAGACGAAAATACCATAGGTCGGTCCCAGGACTTCTTTTAAGCTGGGGTCAGGATACTGAACCGGGCTGGTCCCGTTTTTCCGGGCGACGTACAAGGGGATGCTGGCGATCGGGCCCGGCCGGTAAAGGGCCACGGCGACGGACAAGTCGTCAAAAGTCCGGGGTTGGATTTTTCTTAAGACCTCCTGCATCCCGCTGGAATTAAACTGGAAAATCTGCTGGGTCTCCCCGCGGGCAAAAAGGCGCAAGGTATCCGGATCATCCAGGGGCAGCCGGGTCAAATCCAGGGGGCCGCTGGACTTTTGAATCTCTGCTAAAACGCCTTCCAAAAGTTCCAAATTGTCCAGGGTCAGAAAGTCGATCTTTAAGAGACCATACTTTTCAACGTACTTTTTGGTCTGCTCAACCGTCCACAGAGGGGCTTCTTTCCCAGTCATCAAGCCAATCTGCCTGGATAGGGGCTCTTCACTGATGACCAGGCCGGGAGCGTGGGTGCCCGTGTCTTCCGGCAGCCCTTCCAGCCTTGCGGCGGTTTGATAAAGAAGGCGGGTCAAGGGACTGGCAGCGACCAGGGCCTTAAATTCAGCCTGCTGGCCAGCTTCGGCCAAAGTTTTGGCTGCCCCCATGGCCTGCTTGAGGCGGGCGATAGCCGGCAGGGTTAAGCCAAAGACCTGGCCGGTCCGCTCAAGGACGCTTTTGGCCTTCATGGTCGTCAAGGCCAAAATCCGGGCCACCAGGTCAGAGCCCTCGCCAAAGCGGGCTTTAGCACCGTATTTTTCCTGCACGTAAGCAAAAGCCAGCTTTCGTCCGCTCGTGGTAAAGTCCAGGTCGATGTCGGGCATGTCGGCCCGGGCGGGGTTTAAGAAGCGCTCAAAGAGCAGGTCGTATTTTAAGGGGTCAATTTGGGTAATGCCTAAAGCATAGGCTACCAAGGACCCGGCAGCTGACCCCCGGCCCGGGCCGACCAGGGCGCCTCTTTGCCGGCAGTAATTGACGATGTCGCCGACGATCAAAAAGTAGTCAGCAAAGCCCATCTGCTGGATGACGGCCAGTTCCTTTTGCAAGCGGGCGTGGTAAATTCCCTGCCTAAGGCCTAATTTTTCCAGGCCGGCAAAAGCCAGCTTTTCCAAATATTGGTCGGAAGAAAGTCCTGTTGCTTGCGGAAAGACCGGCAGCTGTGGCTCCTTAAAAGGAATCTTAGCATGGCAGCTGGCCGCGATTTTGCCGCTGTTGGCCAAAGCTTCTTCTAAGCCCATTTCCCGGCAGGCATCTTCCAGGACAGGCGCGGGCCGCAGCCAATGTGACCCCTGCCCCTCCGCCATCAAGGTCAGTTCATGCTCATCCAGGACCCGTCTTTCCTTAATGGCCTGCAGGACCTTGCAAAGAAACTGGTCGCCCGGGTCTAAGTAGCGGACGTCCTCAACAACCGTGATGGGCAAGGCTGAAATTTCTGCCAGCTTTTTGACATAGGCATCATAAGCGGCCGCGGATTCAGCCGGGTAAACGCCTAAGTATAAGGGCAGGCCTTTTGGCAAAAAGGCCTGGAGCTTTTTAACATATTCCTCACCACTGTTCCTCAGTTTATTAAGCTGGCGCAGTTCGCTGGTCAGCCCGGCCGGCACGATCACGGTCAAGTCAGACAATTCGGGCAGGTCAGCCAGGCTAGGCGCCGGGCCGGCAAGGTCGCCAGAAGCGATATTTAAAAAGCTGGACAAGCGCATCAAGGACTGGTAGCCTTTTTGACTTTGAGCCAAAAAGACCAGGTCATATTCTGCTTCTTCCAATTCGATTCCCTTAAAGCGGCCCTGCAGGCCCAAAAGGGGCTTGATCCCTGCTTTTACGGCTTCCTGGTAAAAGTCGGCCAGGCCAAAAGTTACATTGATGTCCGTCAGTGCCACGGCGCTATAACCCCGCTCTTTTGCCCCCTGGACCAGGTCAGCCGTTTTCATTGGGCTGGCTAGAATGGTATTGGCCGAAATCGTCTGCAATGCTGCTATGTTCACCTTGCTCGCCCTGCCTTTCGCTTTTTGCTAGTTATTTTAATTATAGCAAAGTCCTTTTTCCACCAATTGAATTTGCTTGCCGATTCTGGTAAAATGCAGAGCGAAAGAAGGAAGATACTATGGGACGTTACATTGTTTGCATCGTCTGGGGGATGATTTTTACTTTCATCATCGGCTTCATCGGAGCCCCTCTGACCCAGAGCACGTATAACCCTGTTACCTTGTTGATCGTCGGTGCCGTATTTGGCCTGCTGTTCTCTTTGATTATTCCAAAGATCACGGCCAAGTCATACAATGACGACTCCGCGTACAGCAAATAAAACAGAGGACCACAGTGGCTAGCCTAACCGGCTAGCCCTTTTTGTTGTAATTTTTTCTATCCACGGGCAAAAGATGCTATGATTTACCTAGTCTAATTTTATTAAGGAAGTTGACTAATGAAAGATAACCTGATCGTTTTTAAAGTAGGAACCTCCTCGCTGACCAGCCCGGCCGGCGACCTGGATCCGGAGAAGATCAAAAAAATTACCCGGCAGCTGGCCCAGCTGCACCAGGCCGGCTACAAGCTGGTCCTGGTAACTTCAGGATCCATCGCGGCTGGCTTCCGCCGACTCGGCTTTGACAAACGACCCAGGAAGGTGGCCGACAAGCAGGCTGCGGCCGCTGTCGGCCAGGGGCTCTTGATCGAGGAATACACCCGCAGCCTTTTGGTCCAGGGCGTGGTTTCCGCCCAGATCCTCCTGACCCAGGACGACTTCGCTGACCAGCGCCGCTACCAAAATGCCCAGACAGCCTTGAACGTTCTTTTGAGCCGGCGGGTCATCCCCATCATCAACGAAAATGACACCATCGCCATCGATGAACTGAAAGTCGGTGACAACGACACCCTGTCAGCCCAGGTAGCCTCCCTTTTAAAGGCTGACCTCCTGGTCCTTTTGACAGATGTGTCTGGCCTGTACAGCGACAACCCCAGAAAGAACCCTGATGCCCGGCCGATCCCGATCATCAACGAGATTACCCCGCAAATTTTTGCAATGGCCGGCGGGACCGGGTCCAGCAATGGAACCGGCGGCATGGCCACCAAGATCAAAGCCGCTGACATGGCGACCAAGTCCGGCGTCCCGGTCTTCATCTGTTCAGCAGACTCCACTGCCCTGGTTGACGCCGTTCACCAGAAGAACCAGGGGACCCTTTTTACAGCCAACGAAAATGCCTTCAACCAGAAGAAGCAGTGGCTGGCCTTCTACGCTCCGGCCAAAGCCCGGGTCTACATCGACCACGGAGCCGTCCACGCCATGGCCAGGGAAGGCTCTAGCCTCCTTATTTCCGGGATCAAACAGGTCCAGGGCAACTTTAAGAAAGATGACATCGTGGAAGTCTACAGCTTGAAGAGCAAGAAGCTGATTGGCAAGGGCAAGGCCCGATTCTCCCGGCCTGTTCTTGAAGAAATTCTGGAGCAAAAGCACCCTGAAGGCATCTTCATCCACCGTGACGACTGGGTTACCACCCTTTGATTTGAGAAAGGAAAAAGAAAATATGACTGAAAGCTCAACTCAGCAACTGATGGACAGCCTGCTGGCAAACAAGGCGGCTGTCAACCTGGCGAATACTGCCGATAAGAACGAAGCCTTGGCCTTGATGGCTGACAGACTGCTGGATCATGAAGCAGAGATCATTGCTGCCAACCAGCTTGACTTGGAAAAGGCCAAGGGGCAGATTCCTGACGTCATGCTGGACCGGCTCCGCCTCACCCCAGACCGCTTAGCCGGCATGGCCAGCGGCATCCGGGCCTTGATCGACCTGCCAGATCCAGTGGGCCGCCTTTTAGGCGAGCACACGGCTGACAATGGCCTTAAGATTGAAAAACGGTCCGTGCCTTTTGGCTTGATCGGGATGATTTATGAAAGCCGGCCAAACGTCACTTCTGACGTGGCGGCCCTGGCTCTTAAGTCCGGCAATGCCGCCCTTTTGCGGTCCGGCAAGGATGCTTTTAATTCTGCTAACGCCATCATGCAGGCCTTAAAGGCGGGCTTAGCCAAAAGCAAGATCTCCCCAAAGGTGATTGAACTGGTGCAAGACACCAGCCGGCAGTCTTCCACCGAAATGATGACGGCCCGGGGCAAGATCGACCTCTTGATCCCGCGCGGGGGCAGGGGCTTGATCAGAGCGGTTGTTGACAACGCCAAAGTTCCGGTAATTGAAACCGGGACCGGGATCTGCCATATCTATGTCAACAAGGCCGCTAATTTGGACGAGGCAGTCAAGATCACGGCCAATGCCAAGATGAGCCGACCATCAGTCTGCAACGCTGCTGAAGTCTGCCTGGTTGACCAGGAAGTTGCCGCTGACTTCCTGCCCCGTTTAGCTGCAGCTTTTGCCGGCAAGGTTGAGATGCGGGCTGACGAAAGAGCCAAGGAATTTTTGCCAGAAGCTAAAGCAGCTGGCCCGGACGACTTCGACACGGAATTTTTGGACTACATTATGGCTATCAAGGTCGTGGACGGAATTGAAGAAGCGATTGACCACATCGCCAAACACTCAACCCACCACAGCGAGGCCATCGTGACTGAAGACCAAGCAGCCGCTGACCGCTTTACCCAAGCCGTCGACTCAGCCGCTGTTTACGTCAACGCTTCTACCCGCTTTACCGACGGGGGTGAATTCGGCCTGGGCTGCGAACTGGGCATTTCCACCCAGAAGATGCACGCCCGGGGGCCAATGGGCTTAAACGAACTTAACAGCTACAAGTACATCGTCCGTGGCCAGGGCCAGGTCAGAGAATAGCAAGGAGTTTTTTATGAAAGTTGGATTTATCGGTTTAGGCAACATGGGAAGCGCGATCGCCAGAGCAGTTGCCAAGTGTGATGACGTCAGCCTACTTTTGAGCAGCCACAACCCGGAAAAAGCCGGCAAGCTGCAGGCGGAAATCGGCGGCCAGCTCTTAGACAACGCGCAAGTTGCTGCTGAAAGCGACGTGGTCTTTTTAGGCGTCAAGCCTTACCAGGTGGCCAGCACCATCAAGGAAATTGGTGAAAACAGCAATAACGGCAGCATCTGGATCTCCATGGCGACCGGGGTCAGCCTGGAAACTTTGGCCAAGCTTTTGCCCGGCCACGACCTGGTCAGAATGATGCCCAACACCCCAGTAGCCATCGGCCAGGGCATGACCAGCTACACCAGCCAGAGCAGCCAGGCCAAAGATGTCTTCAAGGAATTAATGGCTCACTCCGGCAAGGTCGTGGAAATCCAGGAAGGCTTGATGGATGCCGCTACGGCAGTAGCTGGCTGCGGTCCGGCCTTCGTCTACCAGTTTATTGAAGCCCTGGGCGACGCTGGCGTGCAAAACGGTCTCTCCCGCTCCCAAGCCATTGAAATGGCCGCCCAGACGGTTTTGGGCTCAGCCCAGATGGTCCTGGCGACCGGCCAGCACCCGGCCCAGCTCAGAGATGCCGTAACTTCACCAGGCGGCTCAACCATTGCCGGCGTCGTTGAACTGGAGAAGAATGGTTTCCGCTACGCGGCCATCAGCGCAGTTAACGCGGCTCTTAAGCGGAACCAGGAATTGGGCTAAAGAGCTAGTAAATATGATAACAAAGAAATACCCACTGAAGATTTGCTTTCCTTCAGTGGGTATTTTTTCGTAAGTTTAATGGCTGGTTTCGACCATGATATAAGACCAGTTGCTGTAGAGGTTTCTTGACCGAGAATATTCAAGGTTGACCCCGGAATTGGTCCAGACGATCTGCTCGATTTCCAGAATCGGCGTGCTTTCGTTGGCCCCAAGGTACTGCCGGTCATATTTATCTGGCAGATCAGCCTTGATCCGGCGGAAGACCCCGCCAAACTTGATATGCAGCTTCTTGTGCAGGTAAGAATAGATCGACCCTTCCAAGATCCTTTTGGACAGGGCCGGCACCTGGCTGACCGGCATATAGTTATGCTCAATCACCAGGGGCTCGTCGTCCAAAAGGCGCAAGCGGATGATCTCATAAACCGGGTCATTTTCTCGCACAAGTCAGCTGACGGAAAGGCTACTTCAAACTTGATAATCTTGCTGCTCACCCGGTCACTGCCGTTTTCAGCCGACAGGCCGGCAAAAGAATTGACAGGGGAGTCATGCTGGCCCAAAAGGGTCAAGTTGGACAAGACCTTGGTTCCCAGGCCTGACTCCTTATAGACAAAGCCTTCCTGCTCCAGCAAGTCCAAAGCGCTCTTGACCGTAATCTTGCTAACCGAAAACTCCTAAGCCTATGTATTAATAGTATGGCGTCTATTATTTTTAGAAAAAATTAAATATTTTCTTACATCAAAGCCTGATCGTAGATGGCCCGCTGGCCGCCGACATACTTTGGCCGGCGGCGGGCACAGATGATTCTGGCCTCCCCGATCTTGTCCAGGGAAATTCTCAGGGGAACGACCACCGGATGCAGGTGCATCCCAATCAAGGTACCGCCAATGTCAATCCCGGCTTCCCCCCGGGCAGCAATGTCTTCTACAAGTACCGCATTTGGCATTTTCTGGTAGGCTACGGTCGCGAAAGCCCCGCCGGCATGGTTTGGCTGGGGAATAGCGTTGACCTGCTCTAAGTCATACTTTTCCATCGCTTCCCGGCTGACCACCAGGGCCCGGTTCAAGTGCTCGCAGCACTGGGCGGCCAGGAATATCCGCTTTTCCGCCAAAACTTCATTGATCCCCTGGTAAAGGGCTTCAGCAACATCAGTGCTGGTATTGGTGCCGATCGCCTCACCTAAGACCTCGCTTGAAGAGCAGCCAACCACGAAAAACTGGCCGGCCTTGATCCCGGATGCCTCGACAATTTCACTGACGGCCTGCTTGGCCTGCTTTTGAATTTCTGCTAAATCCATCTTTTTCCTCCAATCTTGTTTCTTGCTTTGCTTGCTGCCTTTATTGTAACTCAGTCAGCAGATTCTGCTGCGAGCATAAACAAATCTGTTAAAATATAGAAAAAATAATAAAAATTTCTGTTCATAATTAGTTAGGTGTTCATTACCATGCACAAACAAAGTCTGGCCCTCAAATTTTCTTTTGTCTTTGTCGTTCTTTCAATGGCTATTTCCCTGCTCACTGCTGCCTGGCAATTAGCGCAAGGCAAGTCCGGTAGCCTGCTCCTAGTCCTTGAGACTGGGGCTGGCCTGCTCTTGGTCCTTTTGCCGGCCCTTTTGTCCTTTTGCCGGCCGGGCGGCCTCACTGGACACCATGGGTGACTTGATCGCCGACCTGGCCAGCAGCCTCCTCTTCAGCTGCTGGAGCTACTGGCAGCTGAAAAACGACCGCTCCTGGCTCAAGACCTTCTTTTTCAAGAAATACAGCCCGGACGACTAGGCAAGCGTCCGCCTGACCGCCGCCAGCAAGGCCTGCTGGGAGAGATCTTTCTTTTTCAAACTGTCTAATACATGCCGGTCAATCGTTCCCTTCGTCAAAAGATGGTGAATGATGACCGGCTTTTTCTGTCCCTGCCGGTAAAGGCGGCCATTCATCTGTTGGTACTGCTCCAGGCTCCAGGGCAGGGTAAACCAGATCAGGGTATGGCCCCCTTCTTGCAGGTTAAGGCCCGCCCCGGCGCTGGCCGGCTGGACCAGCATAACCGGGATCTTGCCCTTGTTCCAGCGGCGGATCATGCCAGGTGAGCCGTCAAAAAGCTCAGCCTTGACCCCGTTTTTCCGGTAAAAGGCTAAAAGGCGGGAGGCGTCTGACTTGAAATAATAAGCGACCAGGCTGGGCGTAGCCGTATTGCTGGTTAAGTAGAAGCAGTATTCTATTTTTTCAGCAAAAATCTCCTGGTAATGCTCCCCGTCTTCTTCATAGATGGCACCACTGGCTAGTTGCCGCAGGCGGCCGGCTAAGACAGCCGCGTTTTCGGCGCTAATCTCTTGGCCAGGCAGGTCCAGGACCTGGTCTTTTTTCAGCTGCTGGTAGCTCTTTTTGGCCCT
This sequence comes from Lactobacillus leichmannii, assembly GCF_024701915.1. NCBI lineage: Bacteria > Bacillati > Bacillota > Bacilli > Lactobacillales > Lactobacillaceae > Lactobacillus > Lactobacillus leichmannii. The sequence continues at coordinate 87,796 of NZ_QOCY01000046.1, forward strand.
TGGAGGCATTTCCACCCAGTCCAGGCTCTCTGTCAGTTCCGGCAATTTCAGTCGGGTATTTTTCATGGAGATGACGATATCGTCGATGGCTCGGTAGATTTTTTCCTCACTTCCTGGCAAAAGCCGCCACTTGACCGGGTGGTTGTTGACCAGCAAGGTCGGCTCAAAGTACTGCTGCCGGTAGGCCGTGATGCTCCTGCCCAGCCGCTCTCCCTGGTCCAAGAGGTAGATTTGTGACCACAGGTCCTGGAGGGAATTAGGCGCCGGGGTCCCGGTCAGTTCAATCAGGCGCTGGATCCTCCCCCGCACGCTCTTTAAGGCCTTGAAGCGCTGGGAAGCCGGTGACTTGAAGGACTGGGACTCATCGATTACCACGTTTTTAAAAAGCCAGGGACCCAGGTCAACCAGCTTGCTGACCAGGTCCCGGCTGGCAAAATACAGCTGCCAGTCACCCTTGGCGGCCTTGGCCGCGGCAGCTTCATAGAGCTCTTGCCGGCCAGCTGGAGTCAGCTGGCGGCCTTTTTCATCGGTCAAAAAGGAATGGGTCTTAAACGGCAAGTTCCACTTATCAATCTCATCTTGCCAGGTCGACTTAGCCACGGTCTTTGGGGCGATCACCAAAATATGCCCCTTCATCCCCTCTTCCCGCAATTTAGCCAGGGCAGCCAGGGTCGTCAAGGTCTTGCCCAAGCCGATATCCAGGAAAATCCCGCAGTAAGGGTGGTCCATAATAAAGTTCATGCTGTAGAGCTGATAGTCATGCAGGGGCAAAGTCTGCCCGCCCAATTTAACCTGGGCATCAACCATTTTCCCGGCAAAAGACTCAGTCTTTTCTTTTGCTCCTTTCGCTTTTTTAGCTCCTTTAACTCCTTTAACTCCCTTTACTTCTTCTGCTTTATTTGCTTCATTTGGCTTTTGGGCAGCCATGATCACCCCATCCAGCTGCAATTGCCAATCGCCATTTCTCCCGGCTTGGCTGAGAGTCAAAGTCACCACTTTCCCGGCCGGGACTTCCTGGCCAAAAATCTGCTTGAGATTGCCGCCTTCTTCTTTGGCCAGCCAGGGCAGGACCCCTTCGGCCGCCTCAAAAGAAACAATTGCTCCCGGCAAATTCTTTTCTAAATGGCCGGCAACCAGCTCCCAGTCTTTCAAGGTCACGAAAGCATAGGGCTTTTGGTGGACAGGCAGGCCGGCTAATTTTTCCGCTGCCTGCACCTGCCGCAATTCTTCGGCTGAAACGAAGGAAGTCAAATGGCTCTTAACCACTTTCCCTTGCACGCGCACATTTTCTCCTGGCATACTCCACCTCCTTAAATCGCTGCTTTTATTATGCCACAAAGGCATGAAAAAAAGGCCTGGCGGCCTTTTTCTTCGTTATTCGTCACTAATAGAAGCGGTAGTACTTCTTCGTGTCGACCTTGACCTCTCCTTGAGTCAGGTATTCGCTGAACATCTGGACATAGTCCTTGTCCAAGGAGAATTCGATCTTGTCCAAGCTGTATTCCGGGTAGAAACCGCCCCCGTTGGCCCGGTAGTTGTTGACGGCCAGGTGGTAGACCTGGTCATCTTGAATATCCTGGCCCTTGAACTTCAGCTTGGTCAAACGCTGGCCGACCGGCTTGGAGAGGTCAGCCTCGTATTCCAGTGGGTAAAAGACGTCAAAGTGGTAAAGTTCCGGCTTTGGCTTGAGGTAGCGGTCGATAAAGTGGATCTTGCCGTTTTCGTCTTTTTCCAAAAAGCTGGCCGTGTGCTCTACAATGTGACGGAGCTGCTTACCAGTCAATTTGACGCTGACCAATTGGTTGGCATATGGGTAGTTCAAAAGAATGTCCCGCATGGTTACCGTCTTGCCAAAACCCTTGGCCACGTCATTCATCACAGCCGTGGCTGAAAGGTCAGCGTGGGTGAAGTAGAGCTGCATCTGCTGGAGCAGGTTGATGAAAGGTGCCCCTTCAATCCGGCCCTTGTTGGCATCTTCAATCGGGGCTGGCTGGTCCAGGTGGGCAATTGGCTGGTCAAGCCATTTCTGGGTGGCTAGATCGAGCGGCTTAACGATTTCTTCAACTTCCGGGTCTGATGCAAAGTCCTTGGTGTCGATCAATTCGCTGGTCGCTTCTTTGACCTTGTAGCCTGCTTCCGTCTTTTCCAGGTCCAAAACGACTTCCGCAATCGCCTCGCCCCGGTAGCCCGGCTGCACGCAAGGCTTGCCGGACGGGCTGATCATGTTCAGTCTCCGGTGCTGGTGGCCCGTCAGCATGACGTCGACTTCCGGGATCTCAGTCAGAATCCGGTAGCCTTCGTTTTCCCCGTTGTGCGGTTCAGTTGCTTCCCCGCTGGCGATGTCACTTTCAAAGCCGCCGTGGTAAAGGACGGCCAGGACATCGACTTGCGGCTTGATGATCTTGGCAAAATGAGCGATCTGTTCGTAAGCAGACTTAAAGGCCAGGCCCTTGATCCGGTCAGCTGCTTCCCAGTGAGGGATGTACTGGGTGGTAATCCCCAAAACGCCAACCTTGACCCCGCTTCTTTCCAGGATCACGTAGTCCCGGCCCAGAGTCGGCACCTGGGTTTCGGTATCCAAAATATTGCAGTTAACGAATGGAGCCTTGTTGTTGTCCACATAGTAGGCCATGTATTCCTGGCCAAAGTTAAAGTCATGGTTGCCCAGGCAGCGGACGTCGTAGCCGACCGCGTTGTAAGCAGCAGTAAAGCGGGCCAGGTTGTCCAGATTCTTGCTGCCATGGGTGTAAGCAGCCAAAGGAGACCCCTGCAGGCAGTCGCCGGCATCAGTCACGATGACGTGGTCTGCCCCCCACTTGGCCTTCTCCGCCTTGATAGCGCTGGCTACCCGGCTAAGGCCGTAGGGAGCGTCGTAGCCGCCCGTGCTCTGGTAGTCAGTTGGCAGCAAGTAGCCGTGGGTGTCGCTTGAATGTAAAAAAACCAGTTTCATTCTTCGAATTCCTCAATCCTAATTTTTGGCATAAAAAAAGACACCAGAAAAACAGGTGCCTTTTAAATTAGTCGTTATCGCTAGCGCTGTTTTCGCTGACTACTTGACGACCCTTGTAGTAACCCTTAGGGGAAACACGGTGGCTCAAACGGTATTCACCAGTAGTTGCGTCGTAGTGCATTGCTGGCACGCTGAGCTTCAAGTGAGCGCGACGTGACCGTTTCTTTTGCTTAGAAGTATGTCTTGCAGGAACTGCCATTTATAACTGATCTCCTTTATTGTAATATCACAGTATCAAGTCGGTGACCTAAATACTCAAGTAATTAAATAATACTATTGCCTGGCAAATAAATCAAGAAAAACCTTACTTTATTTATTTGCGGGAGGCAAATTCAAGCGACAATTTGTCCCCGATCCCCGGGAACAAGTTGTACAATTTGGCCAAAGCCGCCAGGCTGACCGGGAGGTTGAGCTCACGCTTGTTTGAACCGAAGTAGTGGACTACTTCCCAGGCAACGTCGTCCGGGTCAAGCATGAAGGCCTGGACATTCTTGACGTACTGGCCGCTTGCATCGGCAATGTTGAAGAAGTTGGTGTAAACCGGACCCGGGTTGACGGTCATGACCTTGACGCCAAAAGGCTTGAGTTCAAGGCGCAGAACGTTGGAGAACTGGATTACGGCTGCCTTGGCGGCGCTGTAAGCCGCTGACTTGGTCGTCGGCACCTTACCGGCCATGGAGCCAAAGTTGATGATCTGCCCGCTGCCCTGCTCCAGCATCAGGCGGCCAAAAAGCCGGGTCATGTACATCAAGCCCAGGACGTCAACTTGGAACATTTCCGTGGCGTCTTGCATGTCAGCTTCCATGAATTCCTCAAACTTGCCGAAACCAGCCGCGTTGACCAGGTAGTCGATGTGCTTGACCTTTTCCTTAACTTCGGCAAAAGCCGATTCGATGTCGCTGGCCAGGCCCAGGTCAGCCTTGACGGCGAAAGCTGCTGAAGCAGACAATTCCCGGGCTTCAGCAGCGATTTCCTCCAGCTTGTCCAGGCGGCGGGCCAGCAAAACAACCGTGGCGCCCCGGCTGGCGCTTTCCAGGGCAATTGACCGGCCGATCCCGCTGCTGGCCCCGGTAATAACTACAACTTTATTGCGTAATGAATCACTCATCTTTATCACGTTAACCTTTCATTGGAACTACGAACTTGTCCAGGTCCTTGGCCAAAGTCGTGGCCGGGAAGATCTCCCGCGCCTGTTTGACCATCTGGCTGGCCAGAGGGCCCACGTAGCGGGCCGAAACATGAGTCAGGTACAAATGACCAACCTGGCAGGCAGCGGCCGTCTCAGCGGCTTGTGTGCACGTTGAGTGGTAATAGTCCCTGGCCAGCTTACCTTCGCTGGCGTCAAAGGTCGCTTCATGGACTAAGACGTCGGCGTGGTCAGCCAGGCGGCGGATTGACGGCGTTGACCGGGTGTCGTAGATCACGGTCACTATCCGCCCCTTCTTGGCCGGACCCAGGAAGTCCTTGCCGTTTAACACCGTGCCGTCAGCCAGCTCGACCTGCTCGCCCCTCTTTAGTTTACCAAGGAGCGGCCCATTTGGCACTTTAAATTCCGCCAACTTGTCCATCAAAAGCTCACCGGCCTTGTCAGCCTCAACTACCCGGAAGCCCCAGCTGTCGATCCGGTGATCCAGCTTTTCAGTATAAACTTCAAAGCCCCGCTCACTGACGATCTTGCCGCCTTCTTCCAGGGTAACGAATTTAATTGGGTAGGAAATCTTGGTTTTTGAAATCCTGAGGGATGTCTTGACGAACTGTTCAATTCCCGCTGGTCCATAAATGGTCAAGGGGCCCACGTCACCCTGAAAAGACCTGGTTGACAAGAGGCCCGGCAGGCCGAAAATATGGTCTCCGTGGTTGTGCGAGATAAAGATCTTCGTGATTTTGCGCAGGCGGATGTTGGTGCGCAGAATCTGGTGCTGGGTTGCCTCCCCGCAGTCAAAGAGCCAAATCTCGTTCAGCTCATCCAGTAGTTTTAAAGCCAGGCTCGAAACATTCCGCAATTTTGACGGCTGCCCCGAGCAGGTTCCAAGAAATTCCAGTTCCATTTAACTCCCATTCTTTTCCAAACAAATATAAAAAGGCTAATTCGATCCGCTGGCGCGGACCATTTCTTTGACGATATAAGTGCTGTAGTAGTTTTGCCCCACATTATTCGGGTGGGTCTTGTCGTCGTAAAACCAGCTGGACTGGCTGTGGGCGTAGCCGTACCAGTCAATGACGGTCAAGTTCTTGTACTTCTTGGTCAAGGTCTGCAGCTGCTGGTTGACCTGGTTTTGCCAGGACCGGGTTGGCACGACGACGTTGATCCAAAAGAGCTGGCGCTTCGGCCCGACAATCTGCATGATTTGCTTGACTTCGTCATAAGTAAAAGGCCCATTGGTCCCCAGGCCAATCAAGACATTGTCCTGCAGCTCACCTTTTTGGGCATAAGACTGCAGCAGCTGGGGGGCCACGTCGGCCTGCCGGGAAACCGTGGCGTCGATCACGGCGTGCGGCAAAAGCTGGTGCAAGATGTCACTTGAAGAAGCCATGACCGAGTCGCCAATGGCCGTCACCTGCAGCTTTTGCGCGGCTTGCAAGTCAGCCTGGCTGATCCCGTACTTCTCAAATTCCTGGTTGACCTTTTTTCCGCCGCTCTTAGACTTAGTCGTTTTTGACTTGGTTTTGGCCTTGGAAGTCTGCTTGCTCTTCTTGCTGGATGACTTCTTAGCCGCTTTTCGCGAGCTCTTGATCAATTCCAGGGCCTTCTTGTTCATCTCAGCCTGCTGCTTGGAGTTGTCATTGATCGTCTTGATCAAAGCCCCATCCTTGTTGTCAGCCTTGGCCAGCGGGGAAAAGATGATCCCGCTGCTGCCGATCAAAAAGACCAGGAAGAAGGCCGCCGTCTTCAGCCAGTTTTTGGACAACTTGACTGGCCACTGAAAAAGCTTGGTCAAGTTGTAGCGGATGCCTTCGCTGGTGTAGCGTCTTTTTTCAAAAAGACGGTAAGTAATTTCACTGATCAAGAGGATCAAGACAATCTCGATCACCCGGTAAAGAGTCACATGGTCGGCCAGGTCGCTGACCCGGCTTTCGAAAAAGATCATGACCGGGAACTGGTAGAGGTAGATTTCATAACTTCTTGACCCCAGCCAGTTAAAGACCGGGTTGGTCATCAGCCGGTTCCAGATTCCGACTGGAGCCGCGATTACCGCCGCGAAAACCGTCACGAAGAAGCTGAAGATGAACATCCCACCATAATATGGGAAAGCGGTCTGAGCGTTCATCAAAGGCGAGAACACGAGCAAAAGCATCCCAAACAGGGTCGCCAGCCCCGTCCAGTTGAGAATCACCCCGTCCTTTTGGGTAAAGCGGTTGTCCAGCTCTTCAAAAGGCCAGAGAACTGCCATGGCGCTGCCCAGGCCCAAAGAGAAGAAGCGGGTGTCAGTCCCGTAGTAAATCCGGCTTGTATCCTGGCCCGGCCGGAAAAGCAGGGCCATTTCCAGAGCGGACAAGACCGACAGGCCCACCAGAACCCAGAAGATATTCCGCCGCTTTTTGGCAAATTTGACCAAGAGGGCCATCACCAGCGGCCAGAGCAGGTAGAACTGCCAGTCAATCGCCATCGTCCACAAGTGAGTAAAAGGCGATTCATTATTGGCAAAACGCTCAAAGTAACTCTGCCCGTTGAATATCTGCCACCAGTTATATACCCCCAGCAAGTTGCTGGCGACAATCTGGTAAAGCTTGTTTAAAAGGTTGCGCTGAAAGAGCACGATATATGCACTGGTCAGCCAGAGCATGGCGATCAGCGGGGGATAAAGACGCTTGAAGCGGCGCTGGTAAAAGGACTTGATGTCAAAATAGCCCTGATTGCGGTAGGCAGCCATAATCTGGTCGGTTATCAGATAACCAGTCAAAACCAGAAAGACCGGCACGCCCAGGTAACCTCCGCCAAAGTGGTCCGGATCCAGGTGATACAAAATTACCCCGATTACGGCCAGGGCCCGCAAGCCAGCATAGCCAGTAATGTATCGTTTCTTCATTTTTTCAATTTTCTAACTTTCGTTTCTCTATTCTATTTTTGCAATCTATCCCTTATTGCACGAATTCAAAGCTGAAGTCGCCAATGTAAACGTCGTCTCCATCGACAGCGCCTTGCGCCCGCAGTTCATCATCGACACCCATCTTCTTCAAGCGGCGGGCCAGGCGCATGATCCCGTCCTGGTGGTCCAGGTTGGTCATGGCTACCAGGCGTTCAAGCTGCTCACCGTGAATTTCAAATTCGTGGTCAGCCAGCTTTTCAACCGTGAATTCCATCTTTTCAGGCCGGTGGTACTTGTAGGTCTTAGTCTTGACCTCTTCCTTGGGCTTAACGGCAGCTTCAGCCTCTTGGGCTTCAACCTCGCTGACCAGGTCAGCCGCCCGACTCATCAAGCGGTCAACGCCCTGGTGGGTAACGCTGGAGAGTTCGTAAACTTCCTGGTCAACCCCATGCGCGGCCAGGTCCTTCTTAAACTGGGCCAGTTTCTCATCGGCGCCTGGAATATCCATCTGGCTGGCCACGATGATTTCCCGCTTGCTGGAAAGGTCATCTTCCGTGTATGAGGCCAGTTCGTGCAAGATGGTCTCATAGTCCTCGTAGGCATCCCGGCCGTTGTTCGGGTCCATGGACACCATATGCAGGATAACCTTGGTTCTCTCCACGTGGCGCAGGAACTGAATCCCCAGCCCTACCCCCTGGCTGGCGCCCTTGATCAGGCCCGGCAGGTCGGCCATGGAGAAGTCCCGGCCGTCTGGCAAAAGGACCATGCCTAGGTTTGGCTTCAAAGTCGTAAACTGATAAGCCGCGATCTTTGGCTTGGCACTGGTGACGACTGACAAAAGGGTTGACTTGCCGACAGACGGGAAGCCGACCAAACCGACGTCAGCCAGGACCTTTAATTCCAAACGCAGGGTCCGGAATTCACCCGGTTCCCCGTTTTCAGCGATTTCCGGCGCCGTGTTGACGCTGGTGGCAAAGTGGATGTTGCCCCGGCCGCCCCGGCCGCCTTTAGCGACGACCAGTTCCTGGCCATTTTCAACCAAGTCACCGATTTCTTCACCGGTGAAAAAGTCATAAACGGTCGTGCCGACCGGCACCTTCAGGTACAGGTCTTTGGCTGCCTTGCCGTATTGGGCCTTGATGCGGCCGTTTTCGCCCGGCTCAGCCTTGAACTTGCGCCGGTAGCGGAAATCCATCAAGGTTCTGAGGCCGTTATCGGCCACGAAGATAATGGACCCGCCCCGGCCGCCGTCACCGCCAGCTGGTCCCCCGTTAGGCATGAATTTTTCATGGCGGAAGGCCACCATGCCGTCCCCGCCCTTTCCGGCTTGGACTTCAATTTTAGTTTGATCAACAAATGTTGAAGGAGTTGGCATTCTTGTTTTTACCTTTTCTTTCTTTCGTTAATTGTTACCATTTAATCATAAGCTATTTTGCCCAATAGCTAAAGGGAAATTTTGACTGCCTGCGCCTGGGTTAAAGTCAGTCCCGCCTTGCGCAGATCATCAATAGAAGCTTCCTTGATCTTCTTTAAAGAGCCAAATTCCCGCAAAAGCTTGGTCCGGCTCTTCGGCCCGATACCTTTGATCGAGTCCAGCCGGCTGACCAGGGAGTTTTTTGCATGGGTCTGCCGGTGGAAGGTGATGGCAAAGCGGTGGACCTCATCTTGAATCCGGGTCATTAAGTAAAAGCCTTCTGACTTCGGATCCATTGGAATCAGCTTGAAAGGCTGGCCCTTAAACGGGTCACCGTACAAGAGGTGGTTGGTCCGGTGCTTGTCATCTTTAACCATCCCCGCTACCGGAATATCCAGGTTCAGCTCGTTTCTTAAGACGTCCTCGCAGGCTTCCACCTGGATCTGTCCCCCGTCCATCAAGATCAGGTCCGGCATTCTTTCATGCTCTTTTAACAGCCGGCTGTAGCGGCGGCGGACGACTTCCCGGGTGTTGCCGACTTCATCGGCGCTGTTTTGGTGCTCAACTTCCCCCTTCAGCTTGAACTTCCGGTAGCCGGTCTTAAAGGGTTCTCCGTCTTTAAAGACAACCAGGGCCGAAACTGGGTCTGCCCCTTGAATATGGGAGTGGTCAAAACTTTCAATGTATGACCCGTAAGGCAGACCCAGGGCCTTGAAAATTTCTTCCTGGGCCCCTTTAGTCTTGCGCTGGCCGAGCTCCAGCAGGCGGAATTTGTCATCCAGCTTCAGCTGGGCATTTTCCCGGGCCATCTCCATCAAAGAAGCCTTCTGCCCCCTTTGCGGGGTCCGGACCTTAATACCGATAGCCGCGGCCAGTTCATCCTGGTCGATGCCTTTTGGCACCAGGACTTCCCTTGGCTTGACCCGATTCTTTTGGGCGTAGAACTGGGCAATAAAGGACATGAATTCGTCTTCTGGGTCAGTTTCATCAGTCAAAGGGAACATGTGCGACTCCCGCCGCAAGAGCTTTGCCTGCCGCAAAAAGAAGACCTGTATGGAAATCCAGGACCGGTCCACGTAATAGTTGAAGATGTCTCTTTGGGTATGGTCATTAGAGATGATCTTCTGCTTTTCAACCGTTTCTTCAATATACTTGAGCTGGTCCCGGAGTTCCCCGGCTCTTTCAAATTCCAGGTCAGCTGAAGCTTGCAGCATCTTATTGGTCAAGTCTTTCTTGACCTCCTGGATGTCCCCGTTCAAAAAGCGCTTGATCTTCTTGATCTGCTCGTCATATTTGCTTTGCGGCACTTCCTTAAAGCAGCTGCCCAGGCACTGGCCCATATGGTAGTAAAGGCAGGGCCGGCCGGTATAGCCGCTGCAGCGGCGTAAAGGGAAGACCTTCTGGATGAATTTTAAAGTCGCGCTGGCCGCGTAGACGTTGGGGTAAGGGCCAAAATAGTAGCCCTTGTCTTTGTAGACGATCGAGGTCAAGCGGGTCTGGGGATTTTTCTCATTCGTGATTTCGATATAGGGATATCCCGTCCCCAACTTCAGAGCCACATTGTAATAAGGCTGGTACTTTTTGATTAGGGTGACTTCCAGCAAAAAGGCTTCCTTGTCAGAATCCACCACAATGATGTCATAATCGGCAATATTCTTGACCAGCTCGGCCCGGCGGCCCTCCTGGCTGCTCTTGAAGTAGGACCGGACCCGGTTTTTCAAGTTTTTGGACTTGCCAACATAGATGACCTTGCCTTTGACGTCCTTCATCAGATAACAGCCGGCCTTTTCCGGCAGCAATTTCAATTTGTTTTCAATCAATTGACTCGCCATGTCTGCCTCCCCGCGATTCATTTACCGTACGATTTTATCACGAAAAGTATTATTCTAACACCGATCCGCCTATAATCGCAAAAATATTTTAATGATTTTCCATGACCAAACCGGGACAAAATAAGGTCCTCTTAACAATAATCCTTTTATAGCTAGTCTTGTTCTACTTTTAGTCCAAAATAAACTTTTTTTCTCGGAAAATGGCTGTCTTTTGTCCCTGCATCATGTATGATAATATTGTTAAGACTATAGGATTTAGGAAGGCAAGATTTCATGAAGAACTTCTACTTGAACCATGACAGCAACATGGATGACTTTACTTCACTTTTGCTCATGCTTTTGGCACCAGGCATCAAGCTGATCGGGGTCGGGGTAACCGACGCCGACGGCTACGTTGAACCAGGCGTTTCCGCTTCCCGGAAGCTGATCGACCGCTTCAACCAGCGCGGCGACAAGCTGGAAGTGGCCAAGTCCGACTCCCGGGCAGTCCACCAGTTCCCGGAAGCCTGGAGAGTGTCAGCTTTTTCCGTGGACCACTTCCCGATCTTGAATGAAAAAGGCACGGTTGAAACGCCAGTTGCCGCAAAGCCGGCCCACCTGGACATGATCGACAAGATCCATGCTGCTGACGGCCCGGTTACCCTGGTCTTTACCGGTCCGCTTACTGACTTGGCCCGGGCCCTGGAAATTGACCCAAGCATCCAAGACAAGATCGAGGAACTTTACTGGATGGGCGGGTCTTTGAACGCCCACGGTAACGTTTATGCCCCATGCGCTGACGGGACCCAGGAATGGAATGCCTGGTGGGACCCGGAAGCCTGCAAGACGGTCTGGGACTCCAAGATCAAGATCCAGCAGGTCGGCCTGGAATCAACCGAAGAGCTGCCTCTGACCGATGAAATGCGCCAGCACTTTGCATCCAACCGCAAGTACCCGGCCTTTGAATTCCTGGGCTATGTCTACGCCCTGGTCAACTCCTTTGAAGTCGACTCAACTTACTACCTCTGGGACGTTTTGACCACCATGAGCGCCCTTTACCCGGAAATCGCCACGACCCGTGACACCAAGTCTGACGTCTACACTGACGGCGACCGGGCTGCCCGCTTCTTTGAAACTGAAAATGGCCGGCCAATGACCCTGGTTACTTCCGCTAACTACGACAAGTTCTGGGAACGCTTTGACGACCTGTGCGAAAAGGCCAAGCTTTTCTAAAAAATAAAGCAGTAATAACGATTAAAACCTTCAGAAGATTTCCTTCTGAAGGTTTTTTATCCATATTTTTTGATTACGGCCAGCATGGCCTTTCCATAGTTGGCCAGTTTGGCATCCCCGACCCCGCTGCACTGGAGCAGCTCTTCCGGCGTTTGCGGTTTCCTGGCTGCCATATCCCGCAAAGACAAGTCGGAAAAGATGACAAATGGCGGCACTCCCCGCTTTTGGGCCAGGATCCGGCGGGCCTTTCTGAGCTCTTCAAAGAGGACCTGGTCACCGCCTGTTTCAGCAAGCTGCTCGCTTTTGACTTCCTGGCGCCTTTTGACTCTGGCCTTGCCGTCCAAAACGTCCCAGCCCCGGTTGGTTACATGGACCAAGGGATAGCGGTCCCCCACCAGCTGCAGGTAGCCCTTTGAAACCAAGTAGTCGACCAGGCTGCTTACATCAGCCTGCTTTTTTCCCTTGAGTAGGCCGTAGTGGACACACTCATCAGCCCTGATCTCACTGATCTTCTTGACTTTGGACCCAGTCACGGCCTGGGCAACGACTTTTTTGCCATAGCGGCCGTCTAAGTCATAGACCATGCCGATTATAGCCTGGGCTTCGGCCGTCACCTCCTGGAAGTCGCCGCTGTTTAAGCAGTTGCTGCACTTGCCGCAGGGCGGGCAGTCCTGGCCAAAGTAGCGGACGATAAATTGCTGTAGGCACTCGTCTGTATTGGCATAGTCGCTGATCGTCTGCAGCTTTTGGTACTGGACCTGCCGGTAGGACTCATCAGCTTCAGAATTGTCGATAAACCAGCAGAACTGGCGAAGATCACTGGGGTGAAAAAGCATCACGGCCTCACTCTCCAGACCGTCACGGCCCGCCCGGCCGGCTTCCTGGTAATAGGCCTCCAGGTTTTTGGCGCTGTTTGCATGCAGGACAAAGCGGACATTGCTCTTGTCGATCCCCATGCCAAAAGCATTCGTAGCCACGATCAAGGGAATCCGGTCATACTGGAAGTCGTCTTGGACCTGGGCCCGTTCCTCATTGGACATCCCGGCGTGGTAGGCGGCAACGTTAAAGCCCTCCCGGCGCAAAAATTCGGTCAGCCCCTCCACCTTTTTCCGGGTGTTGGAATAAATAATGCCCGCCTCACCCCGGTGCTGCTTCAAGTAGTTGACGATATAGGCCCGGCTGTTTTTCGGCGCGTTGACCAGCTTGAAGTGGAGATTTTTTCTTTCAAAACTGGTGATGACGAAATTCTCCTCGGAAATGTCCAGCTGCTGGCCGATGTCCTCTCTGACCGCCTTAGTGGCCGTAGCTGTGAGGGCCAGAACATTGGGATGGGTATGGAGGGCATTGATCCCGTCCTTTAGCTTCCGGTAGGCCGGCCGGAAGTCATGCCCCCACTGGGAAATGCAGTGGGCTTCATCGATGGCGACCAGGTTGACCTCCAAAAAGTTGAGCTGGTAGCGGAAATAGTCCATCTCCATCCGTTCCGGCGTCACGTAGAGCAGCTTGATTTTCCCTTCATAGCAGGCTCTTAAGATGGGATTGACGTCTTCCTGGGCTGTGGAGCTGTTAAGTGCCGCGGCCGGTATCCCGTACTCGCGCAGGCTGTCAACCTGATCCTTCATCAAGGAGATCAAGGGTGAGATCACCACAGTCGTACCGGGAATCATCAAGGCCGGGATCTGGTAGCAAAGCGACTTCCCGCCCCCGGTCGGCATGACTGCCAGGACATTTTTTCCCTGGAAAACTTTTTCAATAATTTCACTTTGGCCCGGCCGGAAACTGTCATAGCCAAAATACTTCTTTAAGACCTGCTGTGGATCAAGCAAGCTCTCTACCCCCTTTAATTCGCTTTACAGTAGCTAACACTTAATGATAACAAAAAAGATGCAAAAGCATCTTTTAGTTGACCCGGTTGACCGGCACTCCGTTGACCAGGAAGGAGACAATATTGTGGCTGGCTTCTTTCAAGACGCTGCGCCGGGACTCCCGGGTGGCGCTGCCGGCATGCGGGGTCAAAATCACATTGTCCAGCTGGCAGAACTCCTTGTTGAAGTCCGGTTCTTCTTCAAACACGTCCAGGCCCGCCCCGGCAATCCGCTTGCCCTTTAAGGCCCGCAAAAGCGCCGCTTCATCGACCAGGCTGCCCCGGGAAGTATTGATCAAAAAGGCCGTCGGCTGCATCATGCTCAAGGCTGCTTCATCAATCACGTGGTAGGTTTCCGCCGTGGCCGGAGCGTTCAAGCTGACATAGTCGGCCTGGCTGAGCAGGTCGGCAAAGGGCACGTAGCTGACTCCCAGGGCCCGCTCTTCATTTTCCGGCAATTGGTGGCGGTTGTGGTAGAGAATGTTCATCCCGAAGGTCCGGGCATAGCTGGCCAGGGTCTTGCCGATTCTCCCCATGCCGAAGATCCCCAGGGTCTTGCCGACCGGGCTCTGCCCCTGGTTTTCGAGCAAGCCTGTGTCCAAAAAGTTCCCTTGCCGCATCTCTTGATTGTAGAGGGCCAATTTCCGGCTGAGAGCCAAAAGGAGGGTAAAGGCCATTTCCGCCGTCGGCTGCATGACGCTGGCCGGGCAGTTGGAGACGATGATCCCCTGGCTGCTGGCATAGTCCACGTCGATATGGTCATAGCCAACTCCGGTCGCGGAAACGATCTTGAGCTTTTTGCCCGCGTCCAAAAGTTCCTGGTCAACTGGCAGCTTGCCGGTGATCAGGGCATCAAAATCCCCTAGGTTAGCCAGGTACCAGTCCTTGCCGGCACCTGCCGGAGCAAAGGTCACTTCACATACTTTTTCCAATTCGGGCAGCTGCTTGACCGCCAGGCCCGCCACCAAAACTTTCGCATTTTCCATCTTAAGCATCTCCCTCAAACAGCGGATCGCGGCTGGCCCTTAAAGCCGCCACGTGGTCTGCCTTGAAATAAATTCTTTTCGCGTTGCGATAATAAACATCAGCCAGTTCCGCTTCTGAAAAAATCCCTGCGTCTTCCAGCCAGGAATAAAGCTGGCCGTAATCATTGAAAGTGGCTGACCAGGGTGCGTCGCTGCCCCATAAGAGCCTTTTGGCCCCCACGATTTCCTTGGCCAGGCCCACCGCTTCCTGGCAGAAGGGGTAAGGATAAGTCTGCTCACCCGCGATGTCTTGCAGGGCGGCCAGGTCAAAGCTGATATTCGGCAAAGGAGCAAAAAGAGCCAGTTCTTTTTCCAGCAAGTCCAACTTGCCAGGCTTTGGGAAGGACAAATGGCAGAGGACAAAGTCCAAATCTGGATAACGCTTAGCCAGCCGGGCCAAGGACCGGGGCTGGTGGCTGGCCTGGCTGCTGTCGCCGTAGTCCACGGCCACCGCGAAGCCTGGGTAAGAACTGAGATAGTCCAAAATTTTGCCCAAGCGGTCGTCTTCTGCCAAGTCAAAAGGCAAATGGTAGCCCATAAGGCCGCCGGCCTGGCTGACTTCCAGTTTCAAAGCCCGAAAGCCCAGGTCTTCAACATGGCGCTTGACGATTTTTTCCGCTTCACTGGCAAAGGGATCAACGGAAAAAGCCGGGGCAAAGCGGTCCGGGGCGGCCTTGGCTGCCTGCCAGCTGTAATAATTTTGAAAGCCATACAGGCTTCCCTGCAAAAGGACGGCCTTGGCCACATCATGGTCTTCCATTACTTTCCTGGCGGCGTCTGCTCGAAAAGCGTCATCACCCCAGCCGGCGGGAAAGAGGCGGGTCTTAAAGCCGCTGTCCCAGACAACCAGGCCATTTCCCAAGGCATTGCTGCGGCCATTTCCCTTGTAGCTAGCCAGGTCCCGCACCAGGTGCAGGTGGACATCAATTTTCTTCATTATTCGTCTTCCAATCTTTTTCGCGAAACTCTTACCCTTATTATAGTGAAAGCGGTTCATTTTAGCAAAAGTTTCAGAAAAAAATAAAAGGTCTTTCACCAGGTAAAAGGCCTCTTACTTCATTTCTTTTTATTCTTCTTTTCTGCCAGCCTAGCCAAAGTCAGTTCGATCAAGCGGTCAGCCACGGCCTGCTTGCTCATCCGCGGCCAAGGGTCCAGCTCCTTGCCTTGTTCCAGGATCGTTACCTGGTCCTCGTCGCCGCCAAAGGCATCCCCGCTGACGTCATTGGCCACGATCAAGTCAGCGCCTTTCTCTGCCAGCTTCCGGCTGGCATTGGCCAGAAGGTCATTAGTTTCAGCCGCAAAGCCGATGACCACTTGGTCCGGCCTTTTCTTTTGGGCCATTGTCTTTAACAGGTCCGGATTCTTAACCAGCTGCAGGGTCATTTCCTCTACCCCGGCCTGCTTCTTCAGCTTGTGGTCAGCGGCTTCCTTTGGCCGCCAGTCGCTGACGGCTGCCGCCATCAACAGGGCATCAGCAGCCGGGAAAAGTTCTTCCAGCTTCTCCAGCATGGCCTGGGCCGACAACAGGGCGGGATGGAGGTGAATCCGGGCATCCCTTGGCAGGGAAACTGAGACGTTGCCGTAAATCAAGTCCACCTCGGCCCCTCTTTTGGCCGCGGCCTCTGCCAAGCGGAAGCCCATCTTGCCGCTTGACCGGTTGCCGATGAAGCGGACCGGGTCAATAGCTTCCAGGTTGCCCCCCGCAGTGACGACGATTCGCTTGCCTTTGGCTGGCAAGTCAAGCTGGTCATTAACCCAGGCCAGGATCTCTTCAGCTTCCGGCATCCGGCCCTTGCCGGCATAGCCTTCAGCCAGTCGGCCCACGGCCGGTTCCATGATCCGGTCGCCGCCCTCCTTTAACAAGCGGAGATTGCGCTGTACAGCAGGATTTTCCCACATATGGCTATTCATTGCCGGCACGATCAAGCGCGGGCAGTGCAAGGCCAAAAGGGTGGTTGAAACGGCATCATCCCCGATCCCCTGGGCCAGCTTGGCCAAGATATTGGCATCAGCCGGCACGACCAGGGCCAGCTGGCTCCAGTCAGCCAAGTCGATATGGGCGATTTCCGCCTGCCGGCCTGGACTGAACAAGTCGTCTAAAACCGGCCATTTCGTTAAGGCCGCCAAAGTTGCCGGACCAACAAAACGTTCACTCTTGGCCGTCATCGCTACCCGGACTTCATGGCCCGCCTTCTGCAGGCCCCGGACAACGCTCACGGCCTTATAGGCAGCTATGCCGCCAGTCATATAGACCGAAATTCTTGCCATTATCGCTCGCCTTAGTAGATTTTGCGTTCCTTAACGATGGCTTGTGCCCAGTCCGCGAAGCTGGCAGCTGCTTCAGCGTCCTTCAAGATAACCAAAAGAGTATCAGTCCCGGCGATCGTGCCGACCACGTCATCGTTGTCAATATCGTCAATTAATCCTGCCAAAATTGGCGCGTAAGTCAATTTCATGCTGGTTTGAATGACAACGGTAAACTGAACGGCAGTTACAGTTGCCGCCCGTTCGCGGATCGCGTCTTTCAGCTGCCTTTCCCGGTTAACAGCAGCTGATGGCGCCTTGACGTAGTAGCTGCGGCCGTCATCATCTGGCACCTTGCTGATGTGCAAGGCGCGAATGTCCCGGGAAATAGTAGCCTGGGTCGCGTTCGCGCCATGGGCTTGCAACAAGAGCAGCAATTGTTCCTGGGTTTCAATCTTGTTGGTCTGAATCAGTTCGTAAATCAGCTGTCTTCTTTCTTTGTAGTTCATAATTATTGCCCCTTAATATTATATTTAAGCGTTTTATATACCTTTAATTTTAACGCACTTTTATATTTCAATAAAGCTGTTATTTAATTCTTCTTGAATTATCCGACTTTCTTCGATCAATTTTTTCTGCAATTATCCCAAACAACATTGACATTAGCCAATAAAAAATGCCTTGAAGCAAGTTCAAGGCATTTAATATCATTTATGTAAAATGAAAAACTACATTTCGTCTGGTGCCTTGACGTCCAGCAAGTCCAGGGCTGACTTGATGACATGGCTGACCGCTTGGACAACGGCCAAACGAGCCTTCTTGACATCTTCGTCAACGTCATCAACCAAAATTCTGGTGTGAGCGTAGTACTTGTTGAAGCGCTTGGCCAATTCCAGGGCGTACTTGGCAATTGCGCTTGGGTCGTAGGTTTCCATGGCCTTTTGGATGGTGTCGGCGTAGCGGCCCATGAAGGAGACCAGGTCCCATTCTTCAGCACCGATCTTGGTCAAGTCAGCGTCTGAGAAGTCGGTAATGCCGCTCTTTCTCAAGAGGCTTTCGCCACGGGCCCGGGAATATTGCACGTAAGGGCCGGTTTCACCTTCGAACTTAACGACTTCTTCCAGGTTGAAGTCGACTGGGTTGCGGCGGTAGTTCTTCAAGTCGTGGAAGACAACCGCTCCGATACCGACTTGCTTGGCAACTTCGTCAGCGTTCTTCAAGCCGACGTTCTTTTCAGAAATCTGCTTACGGGCCAGGTCAACTGATTCGTTCAAAACGTCTTCCAGGTTAACGACGTTACCCTTTCTGGTAGACATCTTCTGGCCGTTGATGCTCATCAGACCGAAGCTGATGTGAACAATGTCGTCAGCCCAGTCAAATCCCATTTCCTTCAAGCAGGCACGCAGCTGCTGGAAGTAGACTTCCTGTTCCTGGCCGACAACGTAGATGGACTTGTAGAAGTCATAAGTCTTCTTCCGGTACATGGCAGTTGCTAGGTCACGGGTGATGTAAGTTGAAGTCCCGTTACTCTTGATAACCATCAAAGGCGGCAGGTTGTACTTTTCAAGGTCGACGATTTCAGCACCTTGGCTCTTAACCAAGAGACCCTTTTCCCGCAGGATTTGGATTGGTTCATCCATCATTTGGGCACTGAAGGCTTCACCAGTGAAGGAGTCGAAGTGAACGTCCAGCATGTTATAAACCTTCTTGAACCGTTCCAGGGAAACTTCTCTGAACCAGCTCCACAAGCGCTTGGCTTCTTCATCGCCGTGTTCCAGCTTGGAGAACCATTCCCGGCCCTCTTCATCGTATTCCGGGTGTTCTTCAGCTTCCCGGTTGATTCGGACATAGTAAGACAAAAGGGTGTTGATTGGGTCCTTTTCGATGTCGGCGTCGTTGCCCCACATCTTGTAGGCAGCCATCATCTTCCCGAATTGGGTGCCCCAGTCACCCAGGTAGTCGATTCTGATCGGCTTGAAGCCTTCCTTGGCCAGAATGCGGGCAATAGCTTCACCGATCATGGTTGACCGCAGGTGACCCATCCCCATTGGCTTGGCAATGTTAGGTGATGAGTATTCAGTTGAAACGTTCCGGCCGTGGCCCAGGTCACGGGCACCGTAGTTTTCAGGGTCAGCCAGGATTTCCCGCAAGATGGCCGCCCCGGTCTGGCTCTTGTCCAGGAAGAAGTTGATGTATGGGCCAACTGCTTCCACCTTTTCAAAGCTGCCTTGGTCGATCTTCTCAGCCAGTTCAGCCGCGATCAGGTTTGGCGCCTTGCGCATGGTCTTGGCTAAAGTAAAGGTTGGAAAAGCGTAATCCCCCAGCTTTTCGTCCTTTGGCCGTTCAATCTTGACATCAATGTCATCCAGTGACCAGTCAGGCAAAACCGCCTGTAAAGCTTCTGCAACAAGTTGTTTACCGTTCATAAAATACCTTCTTTATTTCCTATGTCTAAAAAATTGAATAAAAATTACTCAGCGCCCGCTTGCCCCATCGCTGATGAAAATTTTAGTTTATGCTTCCTATTAATCTCATGGAGTGTGACAAAACGCTTTGTAGTCTCATTTATTTTTACTTTGTATATTATAGCAAGAGATTAGAGGATATGACAACAGATTTTAACAATTTTATTATACTATTTATACAGACTGCATGCATTCTATGCGTTTTCCGCTTCCATCGTCAAGCGCCCGCCCGGATGCTGGCGTCTGATCAGTTCATGCACATTCTTGATCATCTGCCTGCTTGAAGGAGCCAGCCGTTGCTGGTTTGAGGTTACCAGGGCGATCTTCCGGTAAAAGGGAGTGCTGAAAGGCAGGATTCTGACTTCCCCCTGCATCTTCTGCAGGGCCAAAGCCGGCAGGATCCCCAGCCCCAGGCCCGCTTCCACCATAGCCACGATTGACTGGTCGTCGATGGAAAAGCGAATAGCCGTTGACTTAATTGAGTAGTGGTCAAGCGCGGCCTTGGTATCCAGGTCGTAGTCGCTTTGCTGGAGGATAAAGTTGCAGTTGACCAGGTCTTCCTCACTGACGCTGTGGCCGTTTTTGACCTGGAAGTCTTTGGGGGCAATGCAGTAGATTTCGTCTTCCAGAATTTTTTCGCAGCTAATCCCCTGCTCATTTTCCGGCAGCATAGTCAGGCCCAGGTCCAGCTGGCCGCTTTTCACAGCCTGGGTAATTTCACTGAAGCCAGCCTGGCGGACGGAAATCTTGATCTGGGGGTACTTTTTAGCAAAATTCCGGATTAAAGGCGGCAGCCAGTTGATGCAGGCCGAAGAGAAGGCCCCGATCCGGATCAAACCGGTGTCCAGGCCCTGAATCTGCTGGGCGACCTGCTCCAGTCGGCTCTGGTCATTGATGATTTCCTGGATCAAGGGAAGGATTTTCTCCCCATCCGGGGTCAGTTTAACCCCGTTTCTTGACCTAACAAAGACCGGAAAGCCCAGTTCGGTTTCCAGCTGGTTGACCGAGTGGCTGATGGCCGACGGGGTCACGTTCAAGACTGCGGCAGCCTTGTTGAAGGTTCCCTGGTCGATCACTGTCTGGAAGACTAGATATGGAAATGGCAGCATTTGCCCCTCCTAACATGAAAATATTTCACTTAAAACCAAAAAAGTTTAGTTTTATTATTCTTACTCCAGCAATTATAATATAGTCAACGCGGAAATGACAATATAATTTAGGAGCAAAGAAAAATGTTAAGCAAGCTTTTTGCCAAAAGAATCAAAACTCAAAATCCATCCCGCCTGCAAGGGCTCTTCCCGGAAAGCAATTTTTCCGACAACATCTCCTTTGGGGGCGGCTGCCCGGACGAAAGCCTCTTCCCAAGCCAGGCTTTGCAAGCTGCTTACCAGAAGGCGGTTGACCAGGAACAGGCCCACTCCTTCCAATACCACGACGTTAAGGGGCCAGGCAACTTGCGCGACTACCTGGCAAACCGGGCAGGGCAGCAGGGAATCAAGGCTAACGCTGATGACATCCTGCTGACGGCTGGCGGCCAGCAAGGGATCGACCTGGTGGCCAAGCTTTTCCTGGGGGCAGGTGACGAAATGGCCGTTGAAGCACCAAGCTATGTCGGCGCCCTGGCTGCTTTTGACAATTACGAACCAGTCTACCATGAAATTCCTTTGGAAGACGACGGGGTCAACCTGGACTACTTTGAAGAAGTGCTGAAAGAGCACCCGGCAATCAAGCTCTTCTACACGGTGCCAGACTTCCACAATCCAACCGGGATCACCATGTCCCTGACCAAGCGCCAGCGCCTGGTTGACCTGGCCAACCGCTACAACTTCGTCATCTTGGAAGACACTCCTTACCGGGACCTGTGCTATCATGGGGAAAGCCTGCCAAGCATCAAGAGCTTTGACACGGAAGGCAGAGTGATTTTCCTGTCCACCTTCTCTAAGATTCTTTCCCCAGCCTTCCGTTTAGGCTGGCTGGTAGCTAGTCTGGAAATCAAGGAACAGCTGGTCAACCTGAAATTGTCAGCTGACCTGGAAGTGCCATACTTAGCTGCTGGTACCGTAGCTGCCTACCTTGCAGACAATGACCTGGACCAGCATATTGATCAGTTGAAGCAGGTCTACCGGGTCAAGCTGGATGCTATGGCTAAAGCCTTAAAGACTTACCTGCCAGCTGATGCCAAGATAAGCCAGCCGGAAGGCGGCTTCTTCTTCTGGGTTGAACTGGACGATGAAATTGATACCAGACAGCTTTTGCTTAATGAAGCCGTTCCAAAAGAGCACCTCATCTACGTGCCTTCGGCTAGCTTCTATCCTAACTGGGACAAGAATAACGGCCTCCGGGTCAGCTTCACCGGCTCTAGCCTCAGCCAGATCGATGAAGGAGCTGAGCGCTTAGGCAGAATCCTCAGCCCGGCCCAGCTGAAAATGTCAATCTAGATAAAGTAAATACTATTTGCAACCGTCCAAGACTTGGGCGGCTTTTTGCGGCTAACTATCTGTCAATCTATTGTAGGCTATTTTCTGGCTAAAAAGCAATTTCTATTCTTTTAATCTTACCCTAATTTTAATTTAAAAAATAAGATCCACCAGGCCGGCTTTGATTCGGAAGAAGTACGGCAGTTTTTCTTTGAAACTGCCAAGGAAATCCTGGCCTCTAAGCCAGCTGACATGGACATCACCCTGCATTTCTGCCAGGGCAACCTGCGGTCAAAGAAATTCTATGACGCCAAATATGATGGCCTGGTCGACACCATCTTCCAGCTACCCTTCAGCGGCTTCTTCATGGAATTCGATGATGAAAAATACTGTAACTTCTCACTTTTAGAAAAGCGGCAGGGGCAAAAGATCGTGCTTGGCTTGATCAACAGTCAGACGAGTTGGAAGACAAGGAAGTCTTGCTTAAGCGCCCGGAGGAAGCCAATAAGCACGTTGATCCAAAGCAGATCTGCATTGCTACCCAATACTTTTTTGCCTCACCAATACGTTTTTGCCTCAACAGAAGTCGGCAATTTAATCAGCGAAGAAGGACAGTGGCGTAAGCTCGACCTGGTTCATGAACTGGTCGAAAGTCTTAATGCCTAATATGCTCTCAGGCCCTCCTAAATGGAGGGCTTTTTACTTGGTAAGAAGAAGAAAGAGAGAAAACAAAAAGAGCCAGACTTCCGTCTGACTCTTGATTCGCGCGGCAGCTTCCTATCCTCGCAGGCAGTTTCC
>NZ_QOCY01000047.1:0-1145 GCF_024701915.1 Lactobacillus leichmannii
ATTGTCTTCAGCAACGGTGTTCTTCCACTCGCCACCAAACTTGGTGTAGGAAACTTCCGGCGTAACGGTGAAGCCAGGAACCAGTTCGTAAGCAACGTTAGCCGTAACTGCCGTCTTGCCCCAGTCGTCATGCGCAGCCTGCAGGTTGAAGGCAGCCTTCTGCGTAGCCTGATACTTCAGACCACCCCAGACAGCCCAATCGCCGCCCCACTGGCCGTAGTTCTGATCCGGCGTAGCAGCGGACGAATATGCGCCCTGCAACCAAACCGAGAACTGGTCGGTGATGTTGACGTCGCCACGAACCTTGGCAGCCCATTCTTCTATGACCGAGTCATAGGCAACAACACCAGCGATCGAACCCCAGCCGCCAGCATACTTCAGGCCGCCAACAACGTCAGGCATGTAGCCGTCGATGTGGTAGTTGGTCGTGCCAGTGTAACCACCGTCGTTGTCGCCACCCTGTTCGAGAGCGATCACAGCCGAGAAGCCGTTTCCGCCAGTGAAGGTGTACGAGATCTTGCCGGTGCGGTAGGAGCCAGCCGAGATCACGTCATCGTTGATGACATCGCCGAGGTAACCGGTGAAGGTATGGAATTCCGATTCATCGATACCAACGCGCAGACCACCGAGCTGGATATACGCGAACTCCATGACGGTGCCGCTGCTGGTTTCATTACCATATTTACCATCTACGCCCGAATTGTTCGCAGCATAGTTGAAGCGCAGTTCGGTGAAGGTCTTGAGGGTGCCGAGTTCGGTTTCCGAACCGGTGGAAACGCGGAGTGCGAAACGAGCGCTCTTGTCCCAGCCATTGCGGTCGGTACCGGAGTAAACGTCATCGCCGCCCTTTACGTCGTAACGGACGTAACCATGGACGCGCAGGCAGGTTTCGGTGCCCGGAATGTAGAAGTAGCCAGCGCCGTAAGCGTCGCAAACGCGGACATATTCAACGGCTTCGGGCTCTGGCGCGACGATTGCGTCGGCAGCCTGAGCGCCGGAAGCTGCAACCAGAGCTGCAGCGGAGCCAAGGAGAAGGCTCTTGATGTTCATTTCTGACCTCCAGTCAAAGTTAAAAATGGGTCTGGGCATTCTGATTTGGCTGAAGGACAACCTGTCCCCATCCCCTAATTGAAAAAGTCGCCCCG
>NZ_QOCY01000048.1:0-4071 GCF_024701915.1 Lactobacillus leichmannii
TTTCTGGGTACTTTTCAAAAAGCCACTTGGCCGTAATGCCTTTGAGCTTCTTGACGATATTTGTCACGCTCTCTTTGGGTTTGGCAGACAGCAGAATATGCACGTGAGTTGGCATTATTTCTAGAGCCTTGACCGTATACTCATTCTCACGGCAGATCTGAAGGATCTTGTCCTTGAGTGAATCGACAATAATCGGATTAGCCAAGGCTTGGTTGTGATACTTGGTACACCAGACGATGTGGTAATTGAGGTTGTATACGTAGCCTCGCCCATGGATGATATCTGGCTCATCATTTCTGAATTCGTATTTAGTCATATGAGTTGCACCTTCTTTCAGTATTTACAGCTCTCTAGCTATTTATATTATATCACATGTCAAACTAACGTTCACATACTAAGGTAAAAAGGTGGCGATTCAACTCGGCATTGAAATGCCAAGTTTTCTCACCCCCAACGTAATAAAATCCATAACAAAACCAGCCCAAGCTGTCGCTTGAGCTGGTTTTTTAGTGCTATTATCTTGTTTTTCCGCTTTTTACTTAAGCAGGTCCTTGGCCATTTCAAAGCAGCCCAAGGTAGCTGAACCGTTGTTGGCAACGATCGGCCGCACGATCAGTTCGTCCAGGTGCGGCAGGGCAACGTAGTCGTTGTTCATTTCCGCGAAGTACTTTCTGACCGTTGGCATGTCGCCTTCGTTCAAGACTGACCCGCCGACAACCATGACATCTGGCCGGATGGTCAAGTAGATGTTGTAGAGCATCTCAGCCACGTAGTAGGAAATCAAGTCAAAGACTGGGTGGCTGCGGTCCAGGTCTTCCCCAGGAATCCCGGTTCTGCCCTTGATCGTCGGACCAGCCGTCAAACCTTCCCCACAGGCGTCGTGGTGGAAAGGACAACCGCCTTCATACTTGTCGTCCGCCCGCTTAGGAATGCGCATGTGGCCCATTTCTGAGTGGTTGGTGTAGCCGATGAAGTGGCCTTGCTGGATGGCACCGGCCCCAACGCCAGTCCCGATGGTAATGTAAAGGTAGGTCTTTTCATCATCCCGGCCGCGGGCAATGTATTCCCCGTAGCAAGAAGCGTTGACGTCAGTCGTCAAAACGGCTGGCACGCCCAGTTCCTTTTCAAAGTAGCCCTTCAGTTCAGTATTTGACCAGCCAGCCTTTGGGGTCTTGGAAATGTAGCCAAAAGTTGCTGACTTCGGGTCGATGTCGATCGGGCCAAAAGAGCCGATCCCGATGGCCTTGACTGGGTTCTCCTTGAAGAAGTCCCGGCAGGCTGCCAGGGTTTCCGCCGGAGTCGTGGTTGGCACCCGCTTGGTTGCAGTGGTTTCCCCAGTCTCAACGTTTTGCACGCCCAAGATAAACTTGGTGCCGCCGGCTTCAATACTGCCTACAAAAGTATCTGTCATGTTCTCACCTATGCTTCTGTTAACTCTCAATTTTGTCTTTTAAGCTTCATCGCCCGGTTTGGAAGCGATGATCGTAGCTTGACCATCTAAAGTATAACAGGAAATCGTTGATGGCAAAATCAGATGATCACCTTTTTTCAGCGGATAAGTCTGCCCGTCGACCGTCAAGTCGCAAGATCCATCCAAGACTGACAGCAAGCGGTACTTGCCATCCTTGATCTCAAAGTCACCCTTGCCGCGAACGTCCAGCTTGAAGACGCCGAAGTATTCCGCCATCACGAACTGGGTCACGTGAACGTCGCCAACATCCCATTCTTCATGGTTGAGCTTTGGCATTTCAAACGGCACTTGTACCGTGTCGATTGACTGCTGCAAGTGGAGCTGGCGCAGCTTGCCGGTCTTCTTGTCTACCCGGTCAAAGTCGTACATCCGGTAGGTGGTGTCGCTGGACTGCTGGGTTTCCAAAACCATGATGCCGCTGCCGACAGCGTGCACCATGCCATGTGGCACGTAGAAGAAGTCCCCTTCATGCACCGGGACGGTCCGCAAAAGCTTCTTCCATTCCCCGTTTTTCACCATTTCAGCGAATCTTCCCGGGTCTGGGCATTGTGGCCGTAGTAGAGCTTGGCGCCTGGCTTGGCCTTAATCACGTACCAGGATTCAGTCTTGCCCAGCTCCCCTTCGTGAATTCTGGCGTATTCATTGTCCGGGTGCACTTGGACGGACAGGTCCTGGTTGGCATCCAAAATCTTGGTCAAAAGCGGGAAGACGTCCCCCTTGGCATTGCCGAAAAGTTCCCGGTGCTGGTCCCAGAGCTCGTTCAGCTTCATCCCCTTGTAAGGGCCGTTCTTGATAGTTGCCGGGCCATGCGGGTGGGCGGAAATTGCCCAAGCTTCACCGGTGTGGTCGCTGGGAATCTGGTAGCCAAATTCGTCTTTTAAGCCAGTGCCGCCCCAGATTTTTTCATGAAAAACTGGTTCCAAAAATAATGGTTCTGCCATTTGCATTTAGTCTCCTTTGCACCTTCGATTGTGTTTCCGCTTGCTTATTTACTCCATTAACATCATAAGCTATTTTGCGGTCGGATTGGGAAAAAACAGCGAAAGTTCTTGCAAAAAACAACAAAAATCAATCCGCGTCCAGCTCATTGCTGTCGCTCAGCTTCCGGTACCAGTAGGCTGACTTCTTCAAGGTCTTCTTCTGGGTGTGAATGTCGTCGCGGATCAGCCCGTAGCGGTTCCGGTAGGCATTCATCCAGGACCATTTTGAGTGTCCCATCAGATTAATTAGCATTATGTAAAATATCCCGAATTTTAACTTTTTCATCAGGGGTAGCATTCTTATATCTGTATTTCAGGTCATTAAGACTTTGTCCTCTCGCTATGGAAGCTGCCCAACCTATTTGCTCTCGCTATGGAACCTGCCCAACCTAATCTGGGATGCGAATTAAGATATTGTAGCTTTTCAGTTGCTAATTGTTTAATAGTTTCATTTTCTGTTTTTTTCAGTATTAATTTTAAATCCGCTTTATAAAGGTCGGGTTTTTTAAGTAGTTTTTCAGCTGCTAATTGTTTAATAGTTTCATTTTCTGTATTTTTCAGTATTAATATTAAATCCGCATAAGAAATGTCGGGTGTTTTAATTGCTTTAATTAACCCGTATTGCTTTAAAGCCATTAATCGTAGTTGATCATCTAGTATACTTGACATCTGTTTCTCCTGTTTAACGTAACTGGGACTTTGTCGCAAAAAAAACCGTGCTCGATATACGAACACGGTTAAGTGACGTATATCCGTTTACAGTGGAGCACCTTACCGGTCGGCAGGTTGCTGCTAGGTCAAAGTGTGTAACCACTCACTAGCTCTTGATATAACACGTGATTTAATTGTCAGTTTAACTTTATAATATTTATTTGCTAATGTCAAGGCATTTCTTAAGTATCCAAGCAAAAGACAGGACCATTTTGAGTGTCCCATCAGATTAATTAGCATTATGTAAAATATCCCGAATTTTAACTTTTTCATCAGGGGTAGCATTCTTATATCTGTATTTCAGATCATTAAGACTTTGTCCTCTCGCTATGGAAGCTGCCCAACCTCTCGCATCATGTAATCTGCGATACGAATTCAAACTCTCTTGGATGGCCTGACTATTAAGATGTTGCAGCTTTTCAGTTGCTAATTGTTTAATAGTTTCATTTCCTGTATTTTTCTGTATTAATTTTAAATCCGCTTCAGAAATGTCGGGGTTTTTAATAAGCTGTTGCAGTTTTTCAGGTGCTAATTGTTTAATGTATTGTTTTAAAGCCATTGATTGTAGTTGATCATATAGTATACTTTCCATCTTTTTCTCCTGTTTAACGTCACTGGTACTTTGTCACAAAAAAACCGTGTTCGATATACGAACACGGTTAAGTGACGTATATCCATTTACAGTGGAGCACCTTACCGGTCGGCAGGTTGCTGCTAGGTCAAAGTGTGTAACCACTCACTAGCTCTTGATATAACACGTGATTTAATTGTTAGTTTAACTTTATAATATTTATTTGCTAATGTCAAGACATTTCTTAAGTATCCAAGCAAAAGAAAAGAGCCAGACTTCCGTCTGACTCTTGATTCGCGCGGCAGCTTCCTATCCTCGCAGGCAGTTTCCCACCAACT
>NZ_QOCY01000049.1:0-63100 GCF_024701915.1 Lactobacillus leichmannii
TGATTTCTTTAGTGTATTTAGTCATGAAAATAACCCCCGAAATTAGTGTCCTAATTTCGGGGGTCATATCACTTTGCCGGCTGGCAGAGCGTTTTTTTGATATAGTCGTTTTCTATTCCCGGCTCAAAAGCTGGTGAATCCGGTCGGCTTCCCGCCAAGGGCCGCTGTAGATCAGTTCGTCGCCCGGCTCGATCACGGTTGACCCGTGCGGGGAAATCCACTTGTCCCCCCGCCGGATCCGGGAAACGGTGATCTGGTCGACGAAGTCCCAGTCCATCAGCTGGCGGCCGGTGTAGGCCGAGTTTCTGACTACCACGTCGTACAGGGCATTGTTGGTGTCCGTGATGATCCGGTAGACGGCTGGTGATTCAATCAAGGCCCGGAGCATGGCCCCATGCAGGTTGTTGAAGGCAAAAAGCTCGATGCCTTCCTCTCTGAGCTGGTCGACCGTATCAGCCACGACCTTGCCCTGGCTGACGATGACCCGCTTGACTCCGGCCTGCTTGGCTGCCCGGCCCACTTCCAAATTGGCCTGGTCGTCAGTGAAGGTGGCCACGAAGATATCGGTGTCAAAGGCCCCGGCTGCTTCTAAAGTATCCAGCTTCCGGTCAGGCAAAAGCTTCAAATTCTTGACCTTGCTCTTGTAGGTGTCGTATTTTTCCTTCCGGCAGGTCAGAACCTGAACTGAATACCAGGAGTCGTGCAGGTCCTGGTAGACGGTCATGGTCACGGCATTAAGGCCGAAGATCACGACCTTTTCCTTGATCTTGTCTTCCGGCGTCAAGGCAAAAGTTGAGTTGAAGACGATCGGGCAGGCGATGCAGACGATGACCGCCGCCAAAATGAAAGCACTGGACTGAGTCGCCGTGATGGCGTTCAGCTTCCGGGCTACCTGCAAGGTCGGCAGAACGATCGTGATCGTCGTTGCCGTTAAGAAGCCCCCGGCAAAAGCATTCCGCTTGTTAAAGGCCCGCATGTAGGTCAAAGTAACCGGCAGCTTGGCTAAGAAGAAGCAGATGACCAAAACCGGCAGCAGCATCAAGGCTTGCGGGTTGGCGAAGAGCAGCTTCAAGTTGAGGTTGACCCCGGTCCGGATGAAGAAGATCGGGATAAAGAAGCCGTAGCCGATGGAAGTCAGCTTGTCCTTGGTCGCCTGGGTTGGCTCCAGCAGCTTCATGACCACCCCGGCCAAAAAGGCCCCCAGGATGTTTTCCGCCCCAACCTGCTCTGCCACCGTCACCAGGGCAAAAATCAGGAAGAAGGCCAGGCGGACGTCCAACTGGGTTGTGGCCTTGGTCACCTTGGCAAACCACAGGTAAGGCCGCTTAAAGCGGCGCAGAAGAATAATCGCGGCCACAAACAAGAGGATGATCAGCCAGAGCTTGCGGGCATCCCCGCCGTTAACGGTGGAATAGATGGTCAAAAGCAGCAAGGGAATAACTTCCCCCATGACCGCCGTCAGCAAGATCGTCTGCCCGATCGGCCGGCCCAGGATTTCTTTTTCCTTTAAGGTAGCGATGACCACGCCTAAGGCCACGGTCATAAAGATGATCGAAGCCAGGGCCACGTCGTTAAAGAGACCCAGGGCCTTCATCCCCAAAGCCAGCAAAACTGAGGCCACCGCTACCCCGCCAAAGGCGAAGGCAGCCACGACCATGGGCTTGACCTGCTTGCCGCTCTCTGACTTCCGGGCTCGGGTGTGCTTTTTCGGGCTCAGCAAGTCAAAATCGATTTCCATCCCTGACAAAAACATCAAGACGATGACCCCCAGGTTGGACAAAAAAGTCAGCTGGGAAGTCTGGGTAATCAGGTTCAAACAGCTCTTGCCCATCAAGATCCCGACGATGATCTCGGCCACGGCGGTCGGCACCGTCGTCACCCGCAAGCGGGCCATGACGATCGGAATCACCAGGGCCAAGAAGACCGTTAAAAACAGTGATAGTCCTTCCATGCTAAAAAGTATCTCCTCACTAATTACAGTTTTTCTAATTATACAATAAGCCCGCAAATTAGTAAGAAAAAACGGACCTGGGCCAGGCCCAAATCCGTTTCTTGTCTTCAATTAAAAGTTGCCAGCCTTGAGGTACAGGGCGGTCTGGCCGGAGAAGCCGACCATGTAGTAGTACTTGCCAGCCAGCTTGACCCGGCTGCCGTAAGTAGTAACCGTGCTGCCCTTCAGGCGCTTGGCTTCACTCCAGTTCCGGGTCCCCTTGACCGTGTATACGTAAGCATTGTGCTTCAAAGGCCGGTTGGTCCCGTCGATATTGCCAGCCTTGACATACTTGCCGTTAGCGTACTTGTAGTACTTGGCCTTGCCAATCGTTACAGCTGACCCGTAGACCTTGAGGTATTGCCCAGCCTTCAGCATGCTGTCTGGCAACTTTTTGCCGGCAGCGCTGTAACTGTAAGAATTCCGCATCAAGCGCTTGCTCGTGCTGACTTCCACTGGCTTAGGCTGGAAATTGACTGCCTTGACATACTTGGCCACGTTATTGCTGGTAAAGCCAGTCATGTAGTAGGCCTTGCCCTTGATCTTAACCTGGCTGCCGTAGGTCGTGACCTTGCTCCCCTTTAAGAGCTTAGCTGTGGACCATTCCCGGCTGCCGGAAATAGTGTAGGTCCAGGAATTGCCAGTCAAAGGCCGGCTGGTCCCGTCGATATTGCCAGCCTTGACATACTTGCCGTTAGCGTACTTGTAGTACTTGCTGCTTCCAATCGTTACAGCTGACCCGTAGACCTTGAGGTATTGCCCGGCCTTCAAAGCCTTGACAGCCAGCTTCTTGCCATAAGCATCGTAGCTGTAAGAGTTCCGCATCAGCTTAACCGTCTTGGTTGAAACTGGCTGGGTAGCTGGTGCTTGGCTGGAGCTGCTTGAACCGCTGTTGCTGCTAGTTCCCAGCTTATTGTAGTAGTAAGTGATTAAGCTGTAGAAGTCGCTCATGGAGTAGCCCCATTTAGCAAAGTAGCTGTCCGGGTCCCCGTGGTCGGTCCCGCCCAGGTACTGAGAAACTTCATTGTGGGACCAAATAGTACCTGTCCCGCTCTTGCTTGCCCGGGATGGAGTCAAGTTGTATTGGTGCAAAAGGGTGGCGATGTAGTAGGCATCGTTGGCCACGCTCTGCACGAACTGGGACCGGGTTGAAACTTCACAGAGTTCAATCTGGATGTAGCGGACGTTGGCAATTGGGCCTGCCCCCCAGGTACCATAGTCAGTTGACATCAGCTGGATGGTCTGGTTATTGTCGACCACGGCGTGAACATAGGCACCGGCTGTCATCCAGTTGTTGTTGAAATAGCGGCCTTCATCCCAGGCCGTGGCACCTGGGGTCGCCGTTTCGTGCACGACCACCCCTTCAGGCTTGCCAACCCCATTGCGGTAGCCAAAACGGCTGCCGTACTTCTTGCCATTAGCCACGCTGTTGAATTGGTTGTAAGTCAGCCCCGCGGCTTTAAGCAGGGTCTCCAGGGACTTGGTACCGCTGTAAGTCTTGGTCTTGGCTTCACTGTTGATTGAGGCCTCCACGGCCTTCCCTTGACTGAAAACAAACGTCAGGCCAAGGCTGGCCACGGCTGCTACCGTCAAAATTTTGTTAAATCTCATTCAGTTTCTTCCCTGTCTTTTTAAAAGTTGCCCTTCTTGACATACTGGTTAAGGCCAACGATGTAGTACTGCTTGTGCTTGATCTTCACGCTGCCGCCATAAACGGTGTGGCTGCTGCCCTTGAGCCACTTGCTCTTGCCAACCCGCTTGCCTTTGCTGTTGTAAAGGTAGGCATTGTGCTTGAGCTTGCGGGGGGAGCCGTCAAAGTTGCTGGCCTTGATAAACTGGTCAGCGCTGGCTGAGTTAACCCGGTAGTACTTGGCCCCATTGATCGTGACTGACCCGTAAGTCATCATGCTCTTGCCAGCTTTCACGCTCTTGGCGCTGCTCTTAGCCCCGGTACTGGTGTAAATTGCGGCTGAGTGCATCAAGATCTTCATCTGTCCGGAAACAGTCGCGCTGGTGTCCGCGCTTGGTGCTTGGGAGCTGCCAGTGTTTAAGTCTTCCCCGTTGATCCAGCCCAAGCCCTTGAGGTACATCCGCTTTTTGCCATTGTAGTAAGTGTAGGTCTTGGTAACCGTTACGGTTTGGCCGGCAGTCACGTAAGACTTCTTTGGTGAAACAGAGTGATCAGTCGGGTAGAGGTAGGTTGCGCCAGACTTGGCCACCTTGACCGTATATACATCACTGCTGTAAACCGGGTCATACTTGGTCAAGTTGTAGCTCGTGATATGGTTGATCAGCTTAGACGCGTAATTCTTGTCAGTCGCGTAGCCGGCTGCCTTGATGGCCTTGGCGGCAGCTGAAGGACTTGAGGCATTTTCCAGCCAGGTCTTGCTGTAGCGCAAACCGCCGTAATTGTCCAAGGTCGTCCGCATCTTCAAGCCGTAGTCGTCAAAAGAAGCCTGGTAGCTGATGTATTTTCTGAAGGCAGCCGTGATGTAGTAAGTATTGCCGCTGGAAGTCTGTTCGGCCGTCTTGACCCTATAGGTTGCCCCGGTCCAGCCAGTAGCCTTCATCCCAAAGAAGTTGTTGGCCTGGGTAGACAGAGTTGAAGTCCCCCAGCCAGATTCCAAGGCGGCCTGGGCCAGCATCAAAGAGGCGTAGACGCCGTACTTCTTGGACGTCTTCTGCGCCTGCAGGCTGACCTTGCTTAAAAAGGCATCGCTGGTAGCTGATGCCTCAACTGCCTGATTTGAGAGAAACATGTTGTTGGTCACTGGAACGGCGACGGAAGTCAGCATCGCTGCGGTAGCAAGTCCAGTCAAAAATCTTCTCTTCATTAATTTCCTCCTAATAATTCAATCGTAGCCTCTATTGTATGTGCTCAGCGCTCTAGTTACAATCGAACGCGCATTCTGTAAAGTAAAAGTAACAATTTTCTTAAGCAATTACAATTCTTATAGGAAAAAACTGCTTTTTCCCCCTTTCCGAGCTAAGAAAGAAAATACCAAAAGGCAGGGGCAAAGCTGCATAAAACATAAAAAGAAAAGAGGCGGCCAGGCCGCCTCTTGGGTATAAATTTCGCATCCGGCTAAAGCGGCCAGATCTGTCTAATGATTACTATCGTCAAACACACCCGTAACAGTACGTTCAATATAGTTTGCAGCCAGCGGCTCAGCATAGAGGACCTCCCCTTCCTTGACGAACACGCCCTCGCCGGCGATGGCGGCCGCGGCCTCCCGGACCACGTCCGCGCTCAAGCCCTTGACCGCGTATGGCAGGTTCAGGCTCTTCTTTTTGCCGGCACTGGACTTAAAGGTTAATTGCAATTCGGTAGTCGTAGTCATGATTTTTTCTCCTGTTTCTTACTCAAAAATTCTTTATCTGAAGTTTCCGCGTCAAAGAGTTAGGCCAAGGTCAAATTGTGCTTTTGGACCAGGGTCAAGGCAGCCAGTTCATCGCCTTGCAGCTTGCTGATGGCCTGGCCCACCTTGACCAGGCTTTCCGGGCTGGCATCCAGCTTGACGTTTTGCAGGCTGCGCTGCATCTGCCCCTTGTCATACTTTTCGGCCTTGAAGGTGTATTGAATGCTTTGGTCAGCTAAAGTGAAGTTCATTTTTTCTCTCCTATTTCTGTAAAAAATCAATCTTGCCGCGAAGCAACGGGCTTCGCTCCGGCCGGCCCCGGCGCCTTGGGCCTGCACTGATACTAACGTTTCAAGAAGCAAATGTCGGCCACTTTTTGTTAAGGAACAATTACAAATTGGACTGGCTGCCTAAAGCAGATGGCTGATCTGATATAATTGGGAAGATTAACGAGGAGGTTATTTATGAAAAAATCGACTATCTGGTCCATCGTTGTGGTGGCCGTACTCGCCTTGGGCGGGGCTGGCGCCTACTTCTACTCCAGCCAGCAAAAGCAGAGCCAGGAGCAGACGGCAAGTTCCAGCTACTCCAGCCACATGCAGGCCGGCAAAGAGGCCGTAAAAGCCAAGAAGTACAGCCAGGCCGCTGACGAATTTGACCAGGCCTACCAGGCTAAGGCAACTGCCCAAGCCAAAAACTACCAGGCCCAGGCCGAAAACCTAGCCGACTCCGTGAAACTGGCCAAGACGACCGTCAAGTACGCCAGCGCCTTGAACCTGGCCCAAAAGGCCCAGGAGCAAAATGGCGGCTACAGTGTCATGACCAGCCAGGCCAAAAAGCTGGTTAAACAGCTCAAGGCCGTCAAGGACAACTACGACAGTGAAATCAAGCCGCTCTTAAACAAGGCAGCCAAGGCCATGGAAGACGGCGACTACGACAGCGCCGCTTCCACCTACAGCAGCATCTTAGACCTACCTTACATCAACGGGGCTTACTACGCCAAGGTCCGGTCTAATGTCAAGGACCTGCTCAAGGAAGCCAAGAGCAAGCAGGAAGACTCCAGCTCCAGTTCTGAAAGCTCCAGCTCATCCTCTTCAGACTCTTCCAGCAAGTCCAGCAGCAAGGAATCCAGTTCCAGCTCATCTTCTGCCGCTTCCAGCTCAGCCAGCTCTTCCAGCAACCAGGCTGAAGGGTCCGGGACCAGCAACAATGACAAGGTCGGCGGCAGCACCGTGACCAGCCGGGACGTCCAGCAGATCCGCACCCATCTTGACAACCTGGGCGAAAGCACTGCCGGCTGGAGCCCGCAGGACCTGATCAACCTGTTCAACTACGCCTACCAGCAGGGCCACACCACCATCGACTCCATCACCAAGGATGACGTCGAGGGCTACCTGAAGTCAGGCAAATAAGAAATAAATCAGCGCCAGGCCTTGATTTATGGGGGTCTGGCGCTTGCTTTCTGGCCTTAAAGCCGTTAAAATTACTATTGACTTTATAGACTTTTATTTAAAAAGGAGCTACAACTTTGGCAGAAGAAGAAAAGAAAATCCGCAGCAATGAAGACATGTTCAAGATCGTGATGCCTGAACCAGAACGCGTAACCATGCCAGCACGCGAAGTTGCCGACCAGCCGGCTTACCTGGTCAACTTCGCCAACTTCTACGTTTCTTCTTTCGAACGCGACGACCTGGAAATCATCAGTGAATTTGACGAAGACCACAACATGGTCAACATCAACCACTACCTCCTGCTCAACCAGCCATTCTCCCGCAAGAACCTGGTCAAGCATGTGCTGATCGATCACGCCCACAATTTCCAAGCCATCCTCGACAAGATGACCGCAGAAACCGGCGTTGACCCGGAAGCGATGACTACTTACGAAGACTGGAGCAACTGGTACGAAGGCGTTCGCGCGAAGATTGAAAGCAGTTTGTCCTAAAGGGCTTGAAACTTTACTCCAAATATAAGAAAATTACAGTAAAGAGAATGTCTCCTGGCATTCTTTTTTTTACCTGTTAAATCTAAACAAAAGCTTTACAGTTGTTTTTGTGTATCACAAACTTTTTAGTTTGAGGAGTATATAAGTGCTATGGAAGTAGAAAATAAACTCAATCGCATGACGGCCTCCGGCCTCTTGATCGCGATTGGGATTGTCTACGGCGACATCGGGACCAGTCCCCTGTATGTCATGAAATCCGTAATCGCCGGCAACGGCGGGCTCAATACGGTCAGCCGGGACTTGATCATCGGAACCATTTCCGCGATCCTGTGGACCGTGACCATGCTCACGACGGTGCAGAACGTGATTATCGCCTTGAAGGCAACCAACCACGGCGAAGGTGGTATCCTCGCCCTTTACACCTTGATCAGACATAAGGCTGCCTGGCTGGTCTGGCCAGCCCTGATCGGCGGAGCCGCTATCCTGGCCGACGGGACTCTGACCCCGGCCGTGACGGTTACCTCTGCCATTGAAGGGCTGAAGGGGCTGGAATTCGGCAAGGGCAACGTCCCGATCAGCAACCAGACCACGGTCCTGGTCATTACTATTATTATTTTGCTAGTGCTTTTCTCCATCCAGCGGATGGGGACCAGCATCATCGGAAAGGCTTTCGGTCCAGTCATGCTTGTCTGGTTCGCCTTCCTGGGCGTCATGGGCTTGATCAACATCGGCGGCAACTGGTGGATCCTGCAGGCCTTGAACCCTTACTACGCGATTAAATTGCTCTTTAGTCCTTACAACAAGGCGGGCTTAGCGATCTTAGGGTCCATCTTCCTGGCCACCACGGGGGCTGAAGCCCTTTACGCCGACGTCGGCCACGTCGGCAAGGGGAACATCCTCGGCTCCTGGCCATTTGTTTTCGTCTGCCTCTCCCTGAACTACTTAGGACAAGGGGTTTGGATCTTAAACAACACCAACCTGAACTCAGCCACTGAAATCAACCCCTTCTACGCCATGATTCCGGAAAACATCCGGCTGGCGTCAATCGTTCTGGCTACCCTGGCAGCGATCATCGCTTCCCAGGCCTTGATCTCGGGTTCCTTCACCCTGGTGGCTGAATCCATCAACCTGAAGTTCCTGCCGCGGATGAATATCCTCTACCCATCTGATGAAAGAGGGCAGATCTACATCCCGGCCGTTAACAAAATGCTGGGCATTACCACCATCGCCCTGGTTCTCTTCTTCAGAACCTCAGACCACATGGAAGCAGCCTACGGTCTGTCCATCACCATTACCATGCTGATGACCACCATCCTGCGCTATGAATGGATGTTGCTCAAGCAGGGCCACAACCCGGCCAACCTACTCTTCGTGATCTTCTTCGGTACTATCAACGTCCTCTTCATGGGGTCCAGTCTGAGCAAGTTCGCCCACGGCGGTTACGTATCACTGTTGATCACCCTCTTGATCATTTCCGTCATGGTCGTTTGGTACTTCGGCAACAAGGTCCGGGACCAAAACGAAGCCGTCAATGCCTATGTCCGCTTGGATGAATACACGGACATGCTGACCAACCTCAGCCACGACGACAACTACCCGACCTACGCTGACAACCTGGTTTACATGGCCAACGTCAAGTACAACAAGTTCATCAAGCGGGAAGTCCTCTACTCAATCCTGGACAAGCGGCCTAAGCGGGCCCGGGCTTACTGGTTCGTCACGGTCAACGTGACCAACGAGCCGTTTACCGCTGAATACGCGGTCAACACTTTTGGCACCAAGAACGTGATCAACATCCAGCTCTACCTTGGTTTCAAGAAGCAGACTAGTGTCAACGTCTACCTGCGCCAGATCGTCCACGACTTGATCAAGGACAACACGATCGAGCCCCAGCCGCAGGAATACACGACTACTCCTGGCCGGGACGTCGGCGACTTCAAGTTCGTCATCGTCAACGACGTCATCTCACCTTCGACCACCCTGTCTTCTTACAAGAAGTGGCTGGTCAAGGCCCGCGTCCAGCTGCAGAACCTGTCACCTAACCCGGCTCAATGGTTCGGCCTGGAATTCGCGGACACGGTCATCGAACGCGTGCCTTTGATCCTTGGTAAGCAAGAGCCTGCAAGAATCAAGCGGGTTGCTCCGGTTGACTACAGCAAGACACCTTGCTAGACAAGAAGCAAAAGGACAAAAAGAAGTAATTAGCAAATAAAGAAACGGCAAGCGATCGAATGCTTGCCGTTTTTGCTCTTAGAAAGTCTTAAATACTCTAGAAAATTACAAACTTTTTTTCATTGAAGCAAAGCAGATTGATCACAGCTTTTTTACAAAGGGCCGTTATTATATAACCATAGTCAGAAGCAAGAAATTGCTTCTCCTATAGGAATTAATTTTCCTTTTTCTTTTCCTCTTTTAGACACATATATTAGACAAACACACAGCAGCAGAAAAGCAGTCATTGATAGAATGACTGCTTTTTTGTTGCTTATGAAATTTTATGAAAAACTACCAGATCTTGACCCGGTCTTCCGGAGCCAGGTACATCCCGTCGCCCGGCTTGACGTCAAAGGTCTCGTAGAATTCGTCCTGGCACTGGGCCTGGACATTCGCCCGCAGAGGGCCTGGCGCGTGCACGTCAACGGAAACGATCATCTTGATGGCTGCTTCCAGGGACTTTTGTGCCCAGACTCTAGCCCAGTTGGCGTAGAAGTCTTCCAGGCCTTGACCTTCTTCCTTGCAGGCGGTCATGGCCGCGGTCAAGCCGCCCTGGTCAGCGATGTTTTCGGACACGATCTGCTTGCCGTTCAAAGTAGTCGGGCCGAACTTGAGCCCGTCAAAGAGGGCGATTTCCGCCTTGGTCCGGTCAGCAAATTCCTTGTAGTCAGCTTCGGTCCACCAGTTCTTCATGTTGCCGAATTCATCGAACTGGGCCCCGTTGTTGTCGAAGGCATGGGAAACTTCGTGGGCGATCACGGCCCCGATCCCGCCGTAGTTGGCTGCCCGGCTCTGGTCAGCACTGTAGAATGGTGCCTGCAAGATGGCCGCTGGGAAGGTGATGTCGTTTCTCTGCGGGTCGTAGCAGGCGTTAACCAGGTTGCCTGGCATCAGCCAAACAGTCCGGTCAACCGGCTGGTGGAGCTTCTCCAGGCTGTACTTGATGCTTTCCTGGCTGGCGGCCTGCAGGTTGCTGTAAAGGCTGCCGCCCTCTTCTGCCGGGGTAACCTGGAGGCGGTTGTAGATGTCTTCAATCTTGTCCGGGTAGCCGACCTTCAAGATCAAGGCCTGCAGCTTGGTGATGGCCTTGTCCTTAGTCGCCTGGGAGAGCCAGTCGTTCTTGGCCAGCCGGTCCTCGTAGACCTTCAGCATCCGCTTGATCATGCCCAAAACGTCTTCCTTGGCGGCGGCCCCGAAGTAGGTCTGCCCGTAGTAGACGCCGACAACTTCGCTGAAAGTGCTGTTGGCAATCCGGTAGGCCTGCTTAATCCCGCTGGCCAGTTGCGGCTGGCCGGTCAAAGCCTGGCTGAACGGGAAGGCGGCTTCTCTGAATTCTTGCGACAGAGATGAGGCCACGTCATTGATAAACTTAACCAGCATCCAGCCCTTGATTTCACTGAAGCTGGCTTCGTTTAAAAGACCTTCTACCTGGTCCAGGTAGCGGGGTTCCGTGTTGATCAAAACTTCTGGTTCTTCACCAAGGAAGCCTGCCAGGAACTGGCCCATGTCAAAGCTAGTGAACTTGCTCTTGAAGTCCGCCAATGAAATCGGGTTGTACATGGCCGGGTAGTCAGCCCATTCTTCGCTGGACTTGACCACCTTGGCCAGGCGCTGGTCGTAAGCCAGGGCCCCGTCTACATATTCAGCGGCTTTTTCTTCACTTACCCCGGCCATTTGGAAGAGCTTGAGGGTCTGTTCTTTTAACACGCCCAAGAGTTTTTCCGCGTCCGGGCTTTCGTAAGTGGTCGTATCTGGCAAAAAGATGTGGGGACCGCCGAAGTAAACCGTGTTGACCTTGGTGTTCTTCATGTCCGCGTCAACGGAGAAGGAGAATGGGAGGTCAAAGCCTTCCTTGGCCAAAGCAGATGCCGCGCCTTGCAGGTCATTCCAGCTGTTCAAGCCTTCCAGTTTCTTCAAGTCAGCCTGGATTGGTTCTGCCCCGTCAGCGTTCCGCTTGTCAAAATCCTTGGCCAGCTTGTATAGTTCAACGGCCTTGGCCAGGTTCGGCAGGTTTGGCACTTCCTTTTCCCCGCTGGCAAAAGCCGCGAAGTCAGCCATCAAGGTCTTTTCAACGTTTTCAGCGATTTGGTCAAAGCTCCCCATCCGGGACCGGTCAGCCGGGATTTCCAGCTGATCCAGGTAGTCAGAGTTAACGGCCAAATACAGGTTGTCCTGCGGGCGGGCAGTCTTGTCAACGACAGTCGTGTCGCCGCTGCCGCCGCGGACGGCAAATTTATTGTTCAATATTTCTTCCTCCTTGTTTTTCAACTAGCAGTTGTGCTGGCGCAGGTCGCACTGGGCCGCGATTTCAGCCTTGGCCTGGTCAGCTGCTTCGGGCCAGATTGGCTCTAAGCCCTGGTCCTTTAAGAAGCCTTCCCAGTCGGTAAAAATTTCCCCGTCTTCCTTGACGCAGGCCGGAATCCCCACGCTGCCCTGCTCCTTAGCGTGAGCAAAGGCGGGACTGGCATCCCGCAAGCGCAAAAATTCCTTGAAATCCGGCATGGTGGCGAAAATATTAACGAATTCGTAGCCGATGCCGTACTTTTTAAAACTGGCCTCACAGGCGATGCAGTCCGGACAGATTTTTGTCCCGTAAACCTTAAGCATGTTTTCCTCCTTTTCTCACTATCCTCTTATTTTACCCGTTAACTGCTTCCCTGTTCAACCAAAGTGCAAAAAAATGCTAAAAATTCCTACTTGAAGAACTGCACCTGGTCCTTCAGCTTTGTTCTCAGCGGCAAGAGGGCCAAAAGGCAAAGGAGGATGCCGCAGCTGGCGACTACAAACATGGTCTTGTAGCCGAAGAGGTCGATCAAGGTCCCGCCGAAAAGCGGCCCGAAGGCCCGGCCGATCCCGCTAGCCACCAGGGTCATCCCCTGGTACTTGCCCTTGCTGGAGTACGGCGACATGTCGTTGACATAGGCCGGAATGGCGGAAAAGGCCGTCGATTCACCCAAGGTCAGGATCGACATGGACAAGACGAAGCCCGGGTAGGTCTTGGCGAAAATCAAGGTCAGCCAGGACACGGCAAACATGAAGATCCCGAAGTAGATCTGCTGGTAGATGCTCTTGAAGATCCGCGGGAAGCGGACCAAAATCAGCTGCACGACCACGATGATGCCGGCGTTGATCGTCCATAAAGTTGAGTAAAGGTGGAAAGGAATCCCCAGGCTGACCATGTAAACGGACAGGTTGGACTCCCAGTTCATGTACATCAGCCAGGTCACCCCCAGGGTGATGAAGAAGCCCATGGTCATCCAGAAGTTGGCCTTTGGCATCTTTTCCGCCTTCAGCGGGGTTTGGCCAGTCTTCTTCTGCTCCTGCCGGCGGGCATGGTAGGCCACGATCGGCTTAAACTTGCAGAAGGCAACTAAAGTCCCGATCAAGAAAAGGCAGCTGGCAATGATAAAGAGCAGCTCAATTGAGTAGTCGTAAAGGTAGCCGACAACCAAGGTCCCGATTACCACCCCCAGGTTCTGGGAGAAGTATAGAATATTGAAGACATACCGGCCCGGATACTTGCGCAGGCTGGTGGCGATGGAATTGACCAGGGCCCCGTTCCAGCCCCCTAAAAAGCCCGTGCAGACCAGCCAGACCCAGTAAACCGGCCAGCCATGGAAGAAGGCCATGGCCAACAGGACCAAAGCATCCAGCAGCATCCCGCCCGTAATCAAAGGATAAGGATTGAGCCGGTCAAAAAGCCGGCCGCTGATGGTTGACCCCAGCATGTTGGCCACGCAGTTGCAGAAGAGGACGATCCCGATTACCGACAGACTGATCCCCAACCGCTTGTTTAGGTAAACGGAAGTCAGTGGCCAAATGAAGCTGGCCCCGATCCAAGTAGCCAGTTCAGCCACGACCAGCCAGGGCAGCGCGATTTCCGGCAACTGGCTCTGTCCGTGTTTAGTTTTCATTTATCCATTCCTCCTTTTCTAAATTTAATTGCTAAAAATACTCCAGGCAATAAGAAAACCACGACTCAGCAAGCCATGGCTTCTCTCTTTATTATAATTCTACAACTCTTTCTTCTTTCCTTGCAATGCGCGCAGGTCGGTAATATCCTGCAAGACTTCCAAAACGCCCAGATATTCCCCGGCCTTGTTTCTGACCGCCAGGTATTGGATATAGACGAAGCGGCCCCGGACTTCAAACCAGAAGGCATGCTTGTCCTTTCTCCCGCTTCTCAGGTCATCCACGATGGCCTTGACCTTGGGCACGCTTTTTGGCATGTGAATGCTAAACAGGTTCATGCCCAGGTCGTTTTTCGAATGGGGATAAAAGCCGCAGCTGCCGCCAAAGTAGCGGATGACGTCGTCCTTGTCCACAAAGACCAGGTCCAGGGGCAAAAGGTCCAGGACGGCCGAGAGCTGCTCATAGCTGAGGCTGCCTTCCGCGAACTCAATAAAGGACTCCGTCAGGGCCGGCCGGGCTTTTTCCTCCGCCTGCTCGACTTCCACCAGCTTTTGGTAGTTTTCGGCTTCATTGCCGCCCAGCTGGCCGGCAAAAGCCCCGATCTGGTCATTCCACTTGGCGATCGCCGCCGGGTCGGCTGCCTTTTTCTCAGCCAGTTCGGCCGCGGATGGCCGCCAGGCTGGCGGATTGGGAATCAAGCAGTAGCCCACCCGGGGCTCGTCTTCCTTGACCCTAAGCCAGTCGGCCGGCGTCGCCACTTCCGTCAAGAGCGGCAGCATGATCGCCTCTTCCTTGAAGATCATTTCGGTGACTTCCTTGGCCGCCTGCTTGATCTTTTTGGCCAAAAGTTCTGCCTCGCCCGTTTCAGCCGCCTGCCGGGCCTCCTTGATCCAGGCCCGGATATCATCGTCTACCCCCCACATGACCTGGGGCGGGGCTGTGATGCCGTACTTGGTCATCAAGGGAAACATGGAGATTTCTTTTCTGGTATAGTGCTTGTCTACTTGGGCCAGGTCTGCCAGCTCCTGCTTGATTTTGGCTAAAAGTTCCGGGGCTGGCTTTGCTTCATACTTGGCCAGGTCTGGTAAAAGGGCATCGTTAACCAGAGAGGTCAAAACGACATTCTCCTGCTTCAAGGTCTGGACCGGGTGGCCGGGCCGGGCAAAAGCCTCCCCTGCTTCCTGCTCGCCGATCGATCCCCGGAAGACTTCCGCGTGGACCGTGCACAAGTTCTGGATTTCCTGGGGGTTGAGGCCACCGGCGATCAAGGCCCGCTCAGCTTCCGTGATTTCCTTGACTGAGACTGAAGAAAAAGCCTCGTTGAACATGGCCTTGGCCTGGTCAAAGTCCCCCTTGTCCCGCAAAAGGCGCAAGATCTCCAGCAGCTTCTCCTGCCTCTCCTTTAAAGACATGGTCATCACTCAGTCACCTCGTATCCCTTCAAGCGCAGCTTCTCCTTGACCTCTTCCAAGTCAAAGCCCATGGCCCGGCAGCCCATCGGCAGGGTCATCAGCCGGCCCACCGTGTCCAGCATGCCCGGAATCTTGATCCGGTTGAAGCCGATCTCGGCCATATCTTCGGTAAATTCCGGATACTGGTCAGCGAAAGTCTTGATCGGCTGGTGGAGGTTGATCTCCTTAGCCGCCGGAGCCGGCTCTTCCTTGATGCCCAGCTGCTTTTTCGCCTGCTCGCTTAAGCGGTCCGGGGTCCAGACCGGGTACCAGACCAGCTTGATGTCCACCTGCTTGATGGCGGCCAGCTGGCCCACCGCCTGGCGGATTTCCCGGTTAAGGTAGTCGTTTAAGGGGCAGCCGGCTGTGGTCAAGGTCATGGTCACCAGGCAGTTGCCCTCATCATCGATGTCGACTCCGTAGATGAGGCCCAGGTCGACCACATTGACCAGGAGCTCCGGGTCGATGACGGTCTGCAGCTGACCGATGACCTGGTTAACCAAGGCGCGTTTTTCTTCGTTCATTTTTTCCTCGCTAAAAAACTATCTCTGCAGCTTGTCCCAGATGACCGGGTGCAGGTCCGGGGTCTTGAGGGACTTCTGCACGTCAATGATCCGCTGATTGCTGGACCCTCTGAACTGCAGGGTCAGGTCCTTCAAGTTGTCCATAAAGCGGCCGTCAACCAGGATGTCTAGCTTCTTGAGCATTTCCACCTTGTCCGGGGTCTCCTTTAAGAGTTCCTCCCAGGTATAGCCGGACCAGGACCAGATGTCCTTGCTGTGGCCGTATTCGGCCCGGACCCGGTCGATGATCCGGTTGCAGACCCAGGTATTCAAAAAGGGTTCCCCGCCAAGCAAGGTCAGCCCTTGAACATAGGACTGGCCGATATCCGCGATAATCTGGTCTTCCAATTCCTGGGTGTAGGGACGGCCGTAGTTGAAGTTCTGGGCGGCCAGGTTGTAGCAGCCCGGGCAGTCAAAGAGGCAGCCGGACACGTATAAGGAGCAGCGGACCCCTTCCCCGTCAACGAAGTTGAAGGGCTTGTAGTCGGCAATCTTATGCTTGCTGTAGTCTTCTGAGATCCATTCGCCCGGCTTGGGATTCTTGGGCTGGCGCTTCATCTTCCGGGGCTTGGCCGTCTGGCCGGCATTTTTAGCCTTGTACTGATTGGCGTCCACAAAGACCGTTTCCCCGCCGACGCTGATCCGGATCAGGTTGTCCCGGACGTCAGGGCCTTCTTGCTGATTCTTGTCTTTCTCTGGCATCTCGCTTCTCCTTTGCTTTCGATAAAAAATAGGCAGGAATGATTCCTGCCTATTAGTATAATTCTTTTCGTTTAGTATTGGCTGTTCTTCTGCTTTTCCAGGCTGGCTTCCTCGCTGACCATGCCCAAGCTCATGTGCTTGGCCCGGTGGGCGATTTCTTCATGCCGGCCGTGGACCATTGGCCGCTTCAGCGGGTTGCCCAGGTAGCCGCAAGTCCGCTTGACGCAGTCGCAGGTTTCCGGGTTGTGGTTGCCGCATTGCGGACATTCAAAGCCCTTGGCGGTTGACTTGAACTCGCCGGCAAAGCCGCATTCGTAGCACTTGTCGATCGGGGTGTTGGTACCCAGGTAGCCGACTCTGTCGTAAGCCCAGTCCCAGACAGCTTCCAGAGCGGCCGGGTTTTGCTTCAGGTTCGGGTATTCGCAGTAGTGGATGAAACCACCGGCAGCGTAGTATGGGTAGTCCTTTTCAAAGTCTAGCTTTTCAAATGGGGTCGGGTGCTTGCGGACGTCGTAGTGGAAGGAGTTGGTGTAGTATTCCTTGTCCGTGATGTCCTTGACCTTGCCGAACTTCTCCGTGTCCAGGCGGCAGAAGCGGTCAGTCAGACTTTCACTTGGGGTGGAGTAGACGCTGTAGTGGTAGTGGTTCGGGTCTTCCTTTTCCCACTTGGCGCAGGCATCATGCATCTTCTTGACCACTTCCAAAGTGAAGGCCTTGGCTTCCGGGTCCTTTTCCCAGTCTGGCCCGTAGAAGACCGTGCCGACTTCGTAAAGGCCGATGTAGCCCAGGGAAACCGTGGCCCGGCCGTTCTTGAAGAAGTCGTTGACGTCGCCGTCATCGCCAACCCCTTGGCCAAAGGCGCCGTATTCATACAGGGTTGGAGCGTTGACTGGCTTAGCTTCAGTGACCTTCTTGGCCTTGTATTCGCAGGCTTGCCGGCCCAGTTCCAGGCGGTCATTGAAGATTTCCCAGAAGCGGTCCATGTCGCCCTGGCTTTCCATGGCGATTCTTGGCAGGTTTAAGGTAACCACGCCCAGGTTCATTCGCCCGGAGTTGACTTCCCGGCCCTGTTCATCCTTCCAGCCTTGCAGGAAGGACCGGCAGCCCATCGGGGCCTTGAAGGAGCCAGTGATGTCAATGATCTTGTCGTAGCTCAAAACGTCTGGGTACATCCGCTTGGTAGCACATTCCAGGGCCAGCTTCTTGATGTCGTAGTTCGGGTCGCCTGGGTGGAGGTTAAGCCCCTTCTTCAAGCTGAAGACCAGCTTCGG
The DNA here is from genome assembly GCF_024701915.1 of Lactobacillus leichmannii. Lineage (NCBI taxonomy): Bacteria > Bacillati > Bacillota > Bacilli > Lactobacillales > Lactobacillaceae > Lactobacillus > Lactobacillus leichmannii. The sequence continues at coordinate 17,405 of NZ_QOCY01000049.1, forward strand.
GAAGATGGCCGTCCGGTGTTCCCGGCCCAGGCCTTCGATCCGGACCTGCAGGATGTCCCTTTGGATTTCTCTTTCAATCCAGTTGGTCCCTAAGCCAAAGCCCAAGGTGGTGAAAGGAGTCTGCCCCTGGCTGGAGAACATGGTGTTGATCTCGTATTCCAGGCTCTGCATAGCGTCGTAAATGTCCTTTTGGGTCCGCTTCTTGGCAAAAGCCTTTACCTTGTCTTCGTCGTCGATGAACTCACGCCCTTCTTCCAGGTGCTTTTTGTAGTCCTTTTCGGCAAAAGGCGCCAGGACTTCGTCGCAACGGTCAAAAGAGCAGCCGCCGTATTGGCTGGAAGCCACGCTGGTGATGATCTGGGCTACCTGGCTGGTGGCCACCCGGATGGAGTTCGGTACTTCCACGAAGGCGTTGCCGATCTTGAAGCCGTGGTTGAGCATGTAGTCAAAGTCAATCAGGCAGCAGTTGGACATTGGTGAAAGAGGAGTGTAGTCCAGGTCGTGCCAGTGGATGTCCCCCCGCAGGTGGGCCTTGGCGATGTGCTGAGGCATCATGGTCAGACCAACCGTCTTGCCCACAGTCCCGGCAGTCAAGTCCCGCTGGGTGGCAAAGACGTCAGAGTCCTTGTTGGCATTTTCGTGGACGATGCTTGGGTCCTTGTCGACCAGCTTGGCCAGACGCTGCTTGGTGTCAGTTTCTGCCCGCCAGTCGGCTTCGTCTTCCTGCCGCTTGGCTTCGTATTCCTCGGCTTCATTCAGATAGCCCAGTTCGTTCAAGCTGGCTCTGAAGGCAGCGTGAACTTGAACGGCGTCAACCGTGTAGGTGGCCAGCTTGGCGTAAACCTTGCTCAAAACGGCAGCCTTGATTTCGCTGTCTTCCAGGCCAAGTTCATCCAGAACCATTTCCAGCTTGAATTGTTCAAATTTAAATGGGGCGCCATCGCGCTTGATGAACTTCTTTGGCGCATTAGCGAAATTCAGGCTCACAGTTTCTGCCGCTGGCTTTAACATGACAATCAACCTCTTATCTCTCAAAAATACCTTGCCTTTTTACATCCAGCCTCTGGGGCTGTTTAAGCGAGTTACTCACAAGAACCAGACTATCCTGTGGATTAAGTGTGGATAACCACCACATCTTGTTTAGTTCATGAGATAAGCATAGCACAAAATACCAGATATTGTGGTCTATACAAAGACCCATTTCTGTTAAATGACAGGAGAGAATTCAGTTGTCACGGGACTTGGAGCCCGTATATTTTTAAAAAAAGAATATTTTGCTTGAGCAAATATTTTTAGCCTTTTGCTAAAGTCCTTCAAGAATTTAAAAAAGATGAAAAAAGCCCTTGATTTTCATCAAGAGCTTATAAAAGTATTGGCTATTTATCGAAGTACTGGCCCTTGTTGACCTGGAAGTAGGTCTTGAAGCGCTTGTAGTAGTTGTGGAACATGTACTTCATCAAGAGCCAGCGCTTAAAGGAGCTGTCCTGGTCGTAGAAGACGGTCGTCCCCACCTGGCCGGCATCGATCAGTTTCAAGGCCGCCTGCTTGGCCTCGTTGTCGACCGCGTATTCCTTGAAGATCTTCTCCGGCACGCCCAGCCAGAGCATGTGGCTGCTCTCCAGCTTGTTGGCATAGACGGTCTCCTGGCCGGCCAAGGTGTCTTCAGCGTAGTCGTCAACGTACCACTTGGCCAGGTTGTAGCCGTTCAAGGTCACGTAGAAGCTGGACCGGCCTTGGCGGAGGTTGATTTCAAAGAACTTGTACTGGCCGTCGCGAGCATCGTACTTGATGTCGAAGTTGGCCATGCCGACATAGTTGATCTTCTCCAGGAAGGTCTGGACGGTCTCGTAAAGCTTTTCATCATAGGCCGGCAAAATAGCCATGTAGTTCCCGATTGACTGCGGAGTCGGGTCTTCCAAAAGCGGGTGGCCCAGGCACATCATCTTGACCTGGTGATTCTTGTCCACGTAGGCGTTCAAGACCCGCATGTTGGAGTCGTCGCCCGGGATGAAGTCCTGCAGAATCAAGTCTTCCTTGTAGCCATTGGTGTAGATCTTGCCCACAATGTCCTTGAATTCAGCCAGGTCCTTGATGACAAAAGCCTTCTTCCGCCCTTCAAACTGGACATCCAGCCAGGAAACCGGGTCTTCCGGCTTCAAGGCAACCGGGAAGGCAAAAGGCACGTCGGCGTATGACCCATCCTGGTAGTCAGCCAGCTTGATGATCTTGGTCTTCGGGTAAGGCAGGCCGTATTCTTCACAGACTTCGTAGAAGCCTTCCTTAGAGATCAGCTTTTCCAAAAGCTGGTAGTCGATGTAAGGAACGACGAAGGTCCCTTCCAGTTCTTGCTTGTGCTTAGCCAAAAGTTCTGCATAGCCGTCCCCACAAGCAATCAGAATGACTGGCTCTTCATGATTCTTGTATTCCTTGATTTTTTCCTGCATGACTTCCATGAAGCCCGGGTCTTCGGAAAAACCAGGGTGCACTTCAACGTCCACGATCTTGGAATAGCGGGTGGCCGCCAATTGCGTTGCCGCCCAAGCCTGGACCTTGATGCCGTATGCTTCGTTAAAAGACCGCGCCATCCCGTAGACGTTGATGTCGCTGCCAAGCAAAATTGGTGTAAATTTAGCCATTAGTAATTAAATTCTCTTTCTCTTCTTTTTGGATTAGAGCAGCTTGCCCTGGGAGATCAAGCTGGCCACTTCCGGCTGCACGTGCTGGTACTTGCGCACGGTTTCCTCGTAGTCAACGAAGAAGAGCTTGTACCAAACCAGGAAGGTGTAGATTGCCCAGATCTGCCGGCGGTGAGAACCGTCCCCATTGTAGTTCTCATCCAGTAGGTCCAGGATCTTCTTTTGTTCAAAAATATCATTGACGAAGTCTTCGCTGAAGAGGTCTCTGACCTGCTTGTAGAAACGCTCTTCCTGCAGCCATTGCTTAATTGGCGTCGGGAAGCCCAGCTTCGGCCGCTTGGCCCATTCATCCGGCAGGACCTGTTCTGAGGCCTTGCGCAGGGCGTACTTGGTGTCGTATTTGTTGACCAGGTACTTGCTTGGAATAGAGTTGGCCAGTTTGGCGATCTTCACGTCCAGGTAAGGCACCCGGAGTTCCAGGGAGTGGGCCATGGAAATCTTGTCAGCCTTCTGCTCGATGTCGTTGAGCATGAAGTGGTGCAGGTCGATGTACTGCATCTGCTTGACATTGTCCAGGTCCTTGACCTTCTTGAAGTCTTCCTGGTAGTTACCGTTAACCGTCAGCTTGTTCCGGTAGCTCGGCTGCAAGACAGCATTAGCGTCCTTGGAAGTGAAGATGGTCGGGTAGTCCATGTCGTAGATGACTGACTGGCCCACGTAGAATTCGCTTGGTTCAGCCAGGTTGGTGTAAAGGTGCACCTTGCCCGGGAAGTTTGGCATCTTCTTGATCTTATGAGCCAGCTTAACCCGCTTACCCTTTGGCAGCTTCTTCAGCTTGTCGGTAAAGACCTTGATGACATTGTTGTGGGTGTGCATCCCGTAGTTGACATAGCCGGCAAAAAGCTCATCGGCCCCTTCCCCGGACAGGGCAACAGTCACGTGCTTTCTGGCCAATTTGCACAGGTACCACAAAGGAATGATTGACGGGTTGGCGTCTGGTTCGTCCATGTGGTACTGCATTTCCGGGAAGTCCCGCATGGCTTCTTCTGAGTAGACCTTGTCAGCGTAGAAGTGCCAGCCGTTGATGTCGGCCAGGGCCTTGGCCTTGGAAGCTTCATCGTAGGTGCTGTCGTCAAAGCCGATGGAGAAGACTTCATCCGGGTCCAAAAGGGCCGTCAGGAAGCTGGAGTCAACCCCTTCACTAAGGAAGGCCCCGACCTTAACGTCGGCGTTGCGGTAAAGGTCAACCGTTTCCTTCAAGTCTTCGTTGATCTTCTTGACTGTTTCTTCAAAGGAAAGGTTGTTGTCCTTGTATTCGGCATCCCAGTACTGGTGGGTCTTCATCTTGCCGTCCTTGTATTCAAACCAGTGACCTGGCTGGAAGCGGTAGACGCCCTTGAAGAAGGTTTCCTTAAGGTCGTTGTACTGGTTCATCAGGTATGGCTTGACGGCTTCGGTATTCAGTTCCTTTTTAAAATGAGGGAAGGGCAAAAAGCTCTTCAATTCTGAGCCGACCAAAAGGTGACCGTCCACGTCCTGGTAGTACATCGGCTTGATCCCGAAGAAGTCCCGGGCCCCGTACATGGTCTGGGTATTGTCGTCCCAGATAATGAAGGCGAACATCCCCCGGACCCGCTTAAGGATCCCGTCCATCCCCCATTCTTCATAGCCGTGCAGGATGACTTCAGTGTCGGCCTTGGTGGAGAAGGTGTGGCCCGCCTTGATCAGTTCCTCTCTTAAGGGCTTGAAGTTGTAGATTTCCCCGTTGAAAATGATCGCCCGGCTGCAGTCTTCGTTGTAGATTGGCTGACTACCGCCCCGCAGGTCGATAATCGACAGTCTTCTGAAACCAAGGGCCACCTTGTCGTTGGTGTACATCCCGTCACTGCTTGGTCCCCGGTGTTGGATGGTAGCCATCATCTTGCCGATGGCCGCCTGCTTGTTATTGATTTCTGGATCGTAAAAGGCGACAATTCCGCACATGTTTTCTCCTCCTTAATTCTAGTTAGTTTCTATAAAGTCAACTTCTTATTATAAAACAAGGGCTCTAATGTTTACAGAGTCCTTGTCAATCTTTACTTAAATGAAAAAAATTCTCCGTCTGGTCGCGGCCCCATAGCCAAAGACCTTGATCCGCCGTCTTAAAAGGTCCACGTTGACGACATAGCCGGCAAATTCATTCTGGTGGTCCATCTTCCGGTTTAAGTTCTTGTTATACTTGTTCGTCAGCTGGTGGTTGGGTCCCATCAAGGCTGAGCAGTTGAACAGAACGTACTGGATGCCGTTGATCCGGTACTGGTCTTCCACATGCCGGTGGCCGCAGAAGTAGGCGATGATCCGGGCATCCTTGACCTCGGTGAAGTCAAAGTCGTTGCTCAAGCGGAATTCCGCCGGCACGTCCTTGCTGGAGTGCATCCGGCCCTTTTCCTTCTGGTTGAAGGCCACCAAGAGTTCATGCAGGGACCGCCCGTTGTACTTCAAGGCATTGCCGCCCTTCCGGTTGATCGGGTTGGCGTGGCTGAGCAGGATAACTTGCTTGCCGCTTGACTGCTGCAGGATTTCGATCAGTTCCTGCACCTGGTCTTCCCGTACCCCCAGGGTCAATTTAGCATCGTACTTTTTCTGCCCTTTTTCATCCAAAATGTAGGGAATGTCTGACGTATTCAGACTGATCACCCGGACATGGCCCTGGTCAAACCAGGCCACCCCATGCTGGCGGGAAACATAGCCCAATTCCCGTTGCCGGTACATCTCCGGCCACATAATCTTCTCAAACTCCCGCTCCGGGAAGCTGGCCTTCAAGTCATGGTGCTCGTCAAACTTGTCATTTTCGTCATGGTTGCCCTTGATCATGAGGTAAGGCACCTTGCTGGACTTAAAGGAGTCCCGCAGCTTCATCAGTTCGCTTTCGCTGATGAGGCCGGCGTCAGAGCCGTCGATCCAGTCGCCCAGGTGGCATTTGAGGTCCAAAATATCCAGCTGGTCCAGGTAGGAAAACTCTTTGACATGCATCAAGCCGTTCCAGCCATAGAAGTCCAGGCTGTCAACGTTCTTGAAGTGGGTGTCGGTAATGACCCCGATATTGACAGAGTCGTCTCCTTCCCGGATTTCCTTTTTCACGTCGCTGACAAAGCGGGCCAGGTAGTCTTCCACGACATAGCGCCGGCCCGTTTTCCGGCTGCGGAAAGCCTTGAAGCGGTTCAGTTCCGGCACGAATTTCCGGTCGTATTCAGCGGCCAGGCTGTCAGTGCTTTCCGGACTGAGTGCCTGGTGCAGGATGCCCTGGTCATCTTGGTAGACCGTCAAGGTAAACGGCCGGCCGTCAGGCGTGGCGTCGCGAGCATCGACATGGTACTCCCCTACCGTCAGATACTTCTGCATGGGATCCAGGAGCTCGCCGTCATTCTTTTGCACGGCGTGCAGCTTGGAAGCCCCAACTGCCTTGTCAATAATTCGCTTTGTGTATTTAAACAGGTCCATTTCTACCCTTCCAAAAAGCCTAAAATCACAAAAAGCCGGGCCTCCCCCGGCTCTCAATTATAGATTTTCTGCTAATGCGTGTGCTGCCAGGCCCAAGGAAAGCACGGCATCCTTGGACAAGACGTTGCGCAGGTCGGCAGCGGCGATGGCTTCAACCGCCCCGATCACCTTAAGCCCGTAGACCAAAACGTGCAGGTCGGTTCTTGGCACGTAATTGTCTTCTACGTAGGCATTTTCGTGGTTGTAGGTCAGGTTGATTTCGTCCTTGTCAACGAAACCGTCCACGTGGTTGGTCAAGATGCGGTCGTGCAGGTCGCCCAGCTTGCCAGTCAGATTAGTCAAGGCCAGGTAGTGGTCACTTTCAGTTTCATAGTATTCATCTTCGGTCCGGTCGAAGTAATTGCTGATGGGATCGTTCAAGACGCCCAAATCATCGATGGCCTGGTAAACCCGGCCGGTATCCAGCTTTGCTTCACCGTTAAGAATCTTGTCTTGAGCTTCAGCTAACTCGTCAGCCAGCTCCATGGTAGTTAATTTTTCCATGTTGTCCTCCTTGCAATCTTACCCTAATTATAGCAAAAAGTCGGTCTGGAATAGCTTTTTTTACTTGGGCAAAGCGCTTTTTTCCATATAATGGTGAAAGTTCACGGCTGATGACAAAAATATTAAAGTGCACCTGGCATTTTTTAATTTATTTGCTATAATTAATAATATCTCTCAGATCAGCAGTTTAGCTGCATCTATCAAGCTGTGTCGTAATATATGAGTTTTACGAGAAAAAGAAGGTAAACAATATGAGAAGCAAGAAACTTTTAGCCAGCTCAGCCGTAATCTTAGCTAGCGCGGCTACTTTGGCCGCCTGCGGGTCAAATAGCTCACAAAGCAGTGCCAAGAAGCAGACCCTTACCTGGATGAATACCGCCGAAATGACGACCTTGGATGCATCCAAGGCAACCGACCAGGCATCATATGAACAAATCAACAACGTTGAAGAAGGGCTTTACCTTCTGGGCAAGAACGCCAAGGTCCAAAATGCTTTGGCCACTTCCACCAAGAACAGTGCCGACGGCAAGACCTGGACTTTCACCATCAGAAAGAACGCCAAGTGGTCCAACGGTGATCCGGTAACTGCCAAGGACTTCGTCTATTCATGGCGCAGAACCATCGACCCGAAGACCGCCTCTGAATATGCCTATTTGTTCAGCGGCATCAAGAATGCCGACGCGATCGTTTCCGGCAAGAAGAAGCCAGCAGCTTTGGGCATCAAGGCTGACGGCAAGTACAAGCTGACCGTTACTTTGGAAAAGCGGATCCCATACTTCAAGCTGTTGATGGCCTTCCCGCTCTTCTTCCCGCAAAATGAACATGCCGTCAAGAAGTTCGGCTCTAAGTACGCGACCGCGTCCAAGTACATGGTTTACAACGGTCCATTCAAGCAAGTTGGCTGGACCGGGTCCAACTTGAGCTGGAAGCTGGTCAAGAACCCAACCTACTGGGACAAGAAGAGCGTCAAGCTGGACACGATCAAGTTCAGCGTTCAAAAGACTCCGGCAACTGACTACAACCTTTACCAAAGCGGCAAGCTTGACGCTGCCTTCCTGGACGCCCAAGCCACCAAGTCTTTGAAGGGCAAGACCGGCTACACCCAACGCAAGATGTCCACGACCCAATACCTGTCCTACAACCTCAAGAAGCACCCAGAATTCAAGAACAAGAACCTGCGTCTCGCCATCTCCATGGCCATCAACCGCAAGGAACTTGCTTCAACTCTGGGCGGGGCGGCTACTCCAGCCACGACTTTTGATCCGGAAGGCATGACGACGGTTAACGGCAAGGACTACGCGGACACGGTCAAGAATGCCGCTACTGAAAAGGCCACGACTTACAACGTTAAGGAAGCCAAGAAGCTTTACAAGCAAGCATTGAAAGAAACCGGCAAGAAGAAGATCTCCTTCACCCTGCTGGGCGACGACGATGACACGGCCAAGAAGGCAGCTGAATTCGTTCAAAGCCAACTGGAAAACAACTTGGGCATCGATGTGCAAGTGCAAAGCATCCCGAAGAAGACCCGGTTGAACAAAATGATGAGCGGCAACTTTGATGTTGTTTCAACTGGCTGGAACGCTGACTTCGCTGACCCAATTTCCTTCCTTGACCTGCAGACTACCGGGGCTTCATACAACTACGGCAAGTGGTCAAACAAGACTTACGACAAGTACGTGGCTGCTTCCAAGACGACTGGCTCAACCAGCACCCGCTTCAAGGATCTGGCCAAGGCTGAACAGATCCTGCTGGAAGAACAAGGGGTTACCCCACTCTACCACCCAGTTGAAGCCTGGATGGTCAAGCCGAGCGTTAAGGGCGTGATCTACAACGGCGCCGGGGCAAACTACAGCTTCAAGTACGCTTACCTGAAGTAACAAGCAGCAATAGCGACAGACAACAAACAATAGACAACAGACTAGAATAAAGAAAAGAGGCTCGCGGCTTACGCGAGCCTCTTTCTTTTGCCTAAGGAAGGCAACAATAGTAAGAAGCAAGTAATGATGATTGTCACTATCAAAGTAATAGCGCCATGATTAAAGTCGATGGCTTGATTGTTGACCTCTCTTAAAAAAGAAAAAAGCCGTGGCAACCGCCACAGCTTTTCAAAGAGTTATTATTCAAATATATTTTTAGACCAACTTCTTCCGGATGGCACCAGAGATCCAGTCGATGACCACAACCATAACGATGATCCCCAAAAGTATGATCCCAACCCGGCTCCATTGCCGGTAGTTCAAGGCGATGATCAAAGGATAGCCGATACCACCGGCCCCAACCAGACCCAAAACAGAAGCGGACCGTACGGACACGTCAAAACGGTAAAGGGTATTGAAAACAATGGCTGGCATCAAGTCAGGCATGGTCGCGAAAACAGCAACGTTGAACTTAGACCCGCCGGCCGCCGTAATCGCTTCAGCTGGACCATCATCCAAACTTTCAATCGCTTCTGAGAACAGCATGGCCAGCATCCCGACTGAGTGCAGACCCAAGGCCAGGGCACCAGCTGGAGCGCCCGGGCCAACGGCCTTAATGAACATCAAGGCCAGAACGATTTCCGGGAAAGATCTGATGAAAGTCAAAACGATCTTCCCGCTTTCAGATACCCAGAACTTCTTGTGCCGGGTGTTGGCTGCCCAGAAGGCAAAAGGAACTGAAATGATGGCGGAGATAAAAGTCCCCAGGAAGGCAATACACAAGGTCTGCCACAATTGGGAAACCAGGTCTTCCCCGCTGCCGTTATAAACGTATGACCAGTCCGGGTGGAAAAGACCATTGAACATCGCCCCGGTAATCTGGCCGGCAGTTGGCTTGATCCCGCCGAAGTCGATGCCCGTGCAGGACCAAATAATGATGGCGATGGAAATAATCCAGCCGCCCCACTTAATAGCTCTGGACTTGGCCGTCACTGGTTTTGGTGGTAATTTCTTCATTGTCGTATCCATTAGCGCATCAAAGCCTCCCTTGCTTTAGTTGAAACAAAGTCGATGACCAAAACAACCAGGAAGACAACCAGGATGATCATCCCCGTTTGGTTGTAGTTGAACATGTCCAAAGTGTTCTTCAGCTGCAGACCGATACCACCGGCACCGATGTAACCGAGGATCGTGGATGCCCGGACATTGATTTCAAAAGCGTACAGGGCGTAGCTGATAAAGTAAGGCAGAATCTGCGGCATAACGGCAAACATAATATTGTTTATCCCGTTGCCCCCGACTGCCTTGATGGCTTCACTTGGACCTGGATCAATAGTTTCGATGGCTTCGTAGAAGAGCTTGACCACAACACCGAAGGTGAAGACAGTCAAGGCCAGGATACCGGCAACCGGGCCGATACCAACGACAGCAACGAAGATTGAACCCAAGAGCAGGTCAGGAATCGTTCTGATGATGTTCATGATGAAGCGCAGAACGCCGGTAATTGCCCGGTTATGGACAATGTTTCTGGCAATCAAAAGTGAGTAAACGAAGGCCAAGAGGGACCCGATAACCGTACTGATGATGGCCATCTTGATCGTTTCCACCAGGTAAGGAATGGCAGTGCCGGCATATGACCAGTCCGGCTGAGCCATCTGCACGAAGATTTCCGCGAACTGGTCAAAGTTGGCGAAAAATTCCGGCAGACTGGTCTGCGTGTTGTTAACAGATAAAACCAGACCCAGGACCATCAAGATGACCCAGACCCAGTTCCACATCTTAAACTTCTTTTTTGGAAGTTTTAACATGTCGCGGTCAGTGGCTGACATTGTTAGTCTTCCTCCTTACCCTTGCCGCCGTTGTAGATGTTGTCGAAGACGCTTTGCGGCGTGTCTTCCATCTTGCCGTCATAAACGATTTCCCCGGCCCGGACACCGATGACCCGGTGGCCGAAGTCCTTGGCCAGTTCAATTGAGTGCAGGTTGGCTACGACCGTCATGTCGAACTTTTCGTTCAGCATCTTCAAGTCTTCCATAACCTGGCGGGAAGTCTTCGGGTCCAAAGAAGCAGTTGGTTCGTCGGCCAGAATGATTTCCGGTCTTTGGGTCAGCACCCGGGCGATAGCCACCCGCTGCTGCTGACCACCAGACAATTCGTCAGCCCGGGAGTAGACCTTTTCAGCCATGCCGACGCTTTGCAGGGCTTCATAAGTTCTTTGCTTGTCTTCGTCAGTGAAGAGGTTGAAAGTAGTCTTCCAGGTTGGGTAGTAAGCCAGGCGGCCAGCCAAAACGTTCCGCAAAACGCTGGAGCGCTTAACCAGGTTGAAGCTTTGGAAGATCATCCCGATCTTGCGCCGCATGAGGCGCAGGTTCTTGCTCTTGGCCTTGGTGATTGACTCACCGTCAATCAAGATGTCGCCTTCAGAAATGTCGTGCAGGCGGTTGATTGCCCGGAGCAGAGTGGACTTGCCGGCACCGGAAAGACCAACGATTACCACGAACTCACCCTTGTTGATTTTTAGGTTGATGTTCTTCAAACCAACGGTACCATTGTCGTAGACCTTGGTAACGTTCTTCATTTCGATCATCGGCTGTTCTGCCATGGATAATAACTCCTTAAATAACTAAATTTCCTTTTTCATTGAAAATCGTGTCCTACGTTAAAGCGGGGCACGATTTCACTATTAGTATTCAGTTGATAATCTTTGTGATATCAATGACTACTTGGTAGCAGCCATCTTGTCGTACTTGCGGACGATGTTGAAGTCTGAGTCCTTTGAAGGGGTGTAGCCTTCGTGGCTATAGATGCTTTCAATGATCTTCAAACTCTTCTTGTCCTTGCGCAGAGATTCGAAGGCCTTGGACAGCTTCTTGCGGAAGGAGCTGCTCATGTCTGAACGAACTGAGATAGTGTCGTTAGGGATGCCCGTAGTAAAGTAGATTGGAACAACCTTCTTCATGATGTTTGGTTGGTCGGCCAAAACAGTGTTACGTGCGTCTTCGAAAGTGAAGGCAGCATCAACGTCCCCGTTAAGAACGTCAAGCACGGCTTGGTCGTGGCCAGTTACAGTTACCAGGTTGGCGTTGCCCTTCTTAGTCAAGTCCAGGCCCTTTTCCTTCAATTCAGCGATTGGGAAGATGTAGCCCGCTGAAGAAGTAGCGTTTTGAACGGCAATCTTCTTGCCCTTCAAGTCCTTCCAGCTCTTGATCTTTGACCCCTTCTTAACCAGGATTTCTGACCGGTAGAACTTAACCAGCTTGTTGGTTGCCTTACCGCCTGGTTGCTTTACCCCGTAACGGAGAGCTTGAAGCAGAACGTCAGCAGCCTTTTGCTTGTGGGCCAGAACGTAACCATCCGGTGGCAGGAAGCCGACGTCAACCTTCTTTGACTTCATGGCTTCGACAACCGTGTTGTAGTCAGTTGACATTGAGATCTTAACCGGAACGCCAAGCTTCTTGGAAAGGATCTTTTCAAGCGGCTTAGCCTTGGCTTCCAAAGTGGAAGCAGCTTGACTAGGAACAAACTGGATCGTCAAAGGGTGTGACTTTGATGGAGTGTAGCCCTTTGATGAAGAAGATGACTTGCTTGAAGAGCAAGCAGTTGCCAGCACGGCAGCAGCAACAGTTAAAGCACCAAACAATGCTTTCTTGAACTTTTTCATTATTTCCCCCTGAAAAATGGTTAATGAAAGTTAAAATAGTACAACAGCAGCATAAGGGATGAGCTTGAAAGCAGCCAGAGAAAAGTCCACACAAAAGCCTCCACAACGGGCCGGCTCTCACGCTCATACATCTCATCGGAACGACAGCAAGGCGAATCTCGCTTCTGTGTTCTGGAACAATTCTACCAGAAATATTCGGGTTTTGGCAAGCGTTTTTCGGTTTTTTTACCCCAACTAATTGATCCGGTCCAATTTTGCCAGCAAAAGGTTAATGAAATAGCGAAAAATTACATAAACTACTAACTTAATCGGTTTAAATCCGAACAAAAGTAAAATTCAAATTAAATAAACGGGAAATAAAAGAACGTTTGGAAATTGTTCCAAACGTCCACTTTTTAAGATATACTTTTATCAGCCAACTTACTTGGCAGGCATGTTGTTGACGTCAGTTCTGACGATCAAGACATCGGCCATGGCGTGCTGGTTGACGTATTCGGTAACTGATCCCATCAGCATCCGCTCAACGGCGTTCAAACCGGTGGCGCCCATCACGATCAGGTTGTTGCCGTGGTCCTTGACGAAGTCGTAAGAGATGATTCTCTTCGGGCTGCCGTAACGGATGTGGTAGTCAATGTCGTCAAAGGCCAGGTTGTCGTGGGCCCATTGCTTGAGGCTCTTGAGGTATTCCTCTGAGTCTTGGGTCATTTGGTAGATCGTGTCGCCTGAGATCAAGGTGTCCTGCATTTCGCCCATGAACTGCCGGGTGTCGATCACGTTCAAAACATCAACGTGGTAGCCGTTGTTGGCGGCAATCTTCACGGCCTTGTCAAAAGCACGTTCAGCGGATTCAGATCCATCGACAGGTACCAAAATTTTGATTTTTTCTTCAGTCATAGTGCTCATCTCCCGTACTATCTACGTATTTCGCTTATCTATATTTTAACATAAGTCACGGTTTAGTAATGCGCTTTCGCAAAATTGTTACATCTTAAACTTGCAGGGAAGCATTTTTTAAGCGTGATGAAAAAATCAACCGCTAGACAACAATAAAAAGAAAATACAGACAAATAAATAAGAAAGGATTCGACAAATGACTTCATTAAAACAGCAATTGCTGGACGTTAAAGGCGGCCGGAACTTCCGTGAACTGGGCGGCTACCAGACCGTTTCCGGCAAAAAGATCAAAATGCACAAGCTGATCCGGAGCGGGCATTTAGCCGACCTGCTCAAGGAAGACCAGGAATACCTGCGCCACTACGGCCTTAAATATGACATCGACCTCCGGACCAGTTTTGAAAGGAACAAGCAGCCGGACCGGAAGATCGCGGGCGTTGAGTACTTTGCCGACCCGGTTTTCGATGAGGACTTGACCAACTCCACCATGAGCATTTCCGACATGGCGAGAGAAAGCCAGGATCCAGGCTGGGGCTACCAGCGGATGCTGTGGGCCTACAAGAACATGGCAACCGGGAAGAACGCCAACAAGGCCTACCAGCACCTGTTTGAAGTTCTCCTGGCTAATGAAAAAGATGGCGAGAGCGTGCTTTTCCACTGCACGGCTGGGAAAGACCGGACCGGTTTCGGGGCAATCCTGATCTTGACGGCCTTGGGCGTACCGATGAAAACCATTGAAAAAGACTACCTCTTCACTAATGAAGTAATCAAGGACTTCGTCAGCCAGCTTTTGGCCAAGGAAAAGGCCGCCGGAGCTGATGACAGCCTCCTGGCAACCTTCCGCGATTTGCAGACTGTGCAGCCGGACTACTTCAAGTACCTGCTGAATGTCATCAACCGGGACTACGGCAGCATCAATGCCTACCTGCACCAGCAGATCGGCCTCTCTAATGCTGACCTGTTGGATTTGCGGACGATATACTTGGAGAAATAAGCGCCAGAAGTCAACCAACCCCAGACTAAAGTCTAGGGCTTGCAAGTCGCAAGAGGCTTTTGCCTCTTTGCTTGCACTAATCAGATACGGGGATTTGCTGGTGCAGGGATCCCTAATTACCAGATTTATATTATAGAGCCTCGGGTTGCCTAAGGCTCTTTTCTTTTAGCTTTTATAAGGAATGATCGAATATTCTTCTTCCTCTAACTTGGCTATGCCTTTTTCCAGAATGTTCTTAGCTGCGTTATAGTCCCGGATATGATGGGCTTTGCAGATTGGGCAGTCCCATTCTCTGTCTTTCAAGGTAAGCTTTGGATAGCCGTTATGCCCCATGATGCTGCCACAATTAGAGCAGCGCTGAGTGGTATTGCGCTTGTCGATCTCAATGTACTTCTTGCCATAGAGATCTGCTTTGTATTCAAGCATTCTCTGGAAGCTGTACCAGCCAACATCGGCAATTGACATTGCCAAGGCATGATTTTTCATCAAGTTTTTTCCTCTCAAGTCCTCAAGCACTACTACGTCGTGGTTATTGATGTATGCAGTACTCAATTTCTGTAAGAAGTCTTCTCTTTGATTTTTGACGTGCTGGTGCAGGCGGGCTGCTTGCAGGCGGGACTTTTGATAATTCCGACTTTCAGCTAGCTTGCGGCCTTCCTTTTTTGCCCGCACTTGTCTTCTTGACATCCGCCTTTGCAGGCTTTTCAGCCGTTTTAATGATTTCCGGTAGTAGCGGGGATTGTCAATAACATTACCGCTGCTGTCCGTCAAGAAATTGTCGGTATTCAAGTCAATGCCTGTGATCTTGCCTGTTTTTGGCTTTGGATCGATAAAAGGCGCCACGTCCCCAATCTGAAGAGAGAGATAGTAGCCAGAAGTATCATACTTGATCGTTGCCGTCCCAATCCGGAAATTTGGATTATGCGCAAGAATTTTTCGATAGCTTGATCCACTTATTCTAATTCTTCCTAGCTTAGGCAATTGTACGTGCTTTGTGTCCAGGAACCTAACTGATCCGGAGAAAGGCGTACAGTTTCCTTTTTTCTTGTTTTCGGTTGTGTAGGTACAAGAAGTTTGATAGCTGTCGCTTACGCCTTTCTTGTGGTATTTGGGAACGCCGGAAGAGTGAATTTTTTTGAACATATTCCAAGCCGCATTGTAGTTAAGTTTAGCCTGGGCTACTGCTAAGCTGTCAACGTCATTGACAGACATATAGGAATAATACTTAGACAGCTTCTTTTTCCGCAGTTCTAGTGTCTCAATTCTTTCAGCTACTGTTTGGATATAGATGCCAGTTTTTCTAAGATGCAACAATTCAGAATTTATAGCAATCAGCTTGTTGTATACAGCCCGGCTTACGCCACAGTTGATGGCAATTATTCTTTTCTGCTGGGAGCTTGGGTAGATCCTCATCTTAATTCCAAGATGATAAGGAAGATCCGACATGGAGATCATCAATTGCTTTCTTGCCATTTTTTCTCACCTCTTTTCTTGCTATAATTATACCATGCAGAGCCAGTCAATGACTGAAATAAAGGTTTAAGAAAGCTTGTAGTTTAGCTGCATGGGAGGTAAGACAATGACTGAGAAGATGAAAGATGCTGTCTATACAAAACGCTATGTTTACAACTGCCATTATCATCTGATCTGGTGCACTAAATACCGCAATCAGATCTTCACGACTAGCGAACTGGCAAGTGAGATGAAAGAGCTGATTATCGATACGGCAACAAGCAATGATATCCAGATTGAGAAACTAGAAGTTATGCCAGAACATGTCCATGCAATGATCTCCTTCAGACCGTCAAAATCTATCAGCTCAGTAGTGAAAGCTCTCAAGGGCCATACTGGATACGTATTTTTGCGAGACCACCCAGACGTACGGAAAAACAAATGTTGGGGCGGCAACTTGTGGTCATCCAGCTATTACATTGGGACTGTAGGCAATATGTCCAAAGACACCATAGAAAGATATATCAACGATCAGATCTACAATGCAAAAAAGGATGGCAAACCCTATCCATCCACCCATTGAAATAGGTGGACTTCCGGGCCTGCCATCCAGTGAATTAATCATTAAAAGCCCTCTTCCCGCAGGGCAGAGTACAAGCCGGCAGGATCAGTCTGGGCAAAAATCCAACTGAGGGCTGCTGGTTCAGCCTGGCTGAGGAAGGTCATGGTTCTGGCTAAAAGTTCAGCCTGGCCGTCCGCCTTTTGGTCCAGCAGCATGAAGCAAAAGCCAACTGGCAATTCGCGGCTAGGATCGACCATGCTCTTGAAGCTGACCGGGGCCAGCAGCTTAATGGGAACGACCCGCTGCTGCTTGACGAAGCAGCCTTCCGTGTGCGGAAAAGCCAGGTTGGGGAGACCCGGGGCCAGATTGCAGCTGGCCAGGCCGGTCGGAAAGTCCTCTTCTCTGTCCACCACCTGGTCTAAAAAGCCGGCCGCTACCAGCCCCTGCTCCAGCAGCTTTTTGTAGACTTGGGCAAACATGTCAGCCCGGTCTTCGGCCCGCAAAACAAAACAGCTTTCCGCTTTTAAGAGTTCTTCAGTCACTTTTAGTCCACCCCTTTTTTCAAAAATACAACTACTTTTATTATAAGCTTTCTGCCGTTGGGCAACTTGGCTGATGCTTAATTTTTGACTAGTCAGCTGGGGCGGAAAATGGTAAAGTTATTTTAGGAAAAAAACGCAATATCTCGCAGCGGACATGAAAGGAATACAAGATATGCCAAAAAAGACGATCTACTTCGGTGCCGGCTGGTTCACTGACCGCCAAAACAAAGCCTACAAGGAAGCCATGGAAGCCCTCAAGGAAAACCCAACGATTGACCTGGAAAACAGCTACGTTCCCCTGGACAACCAGTACAAGGGTATCCGGGTTGATGAACACCCGGAATACCTGCATGACAAGGTTTGGGCTACGGCCACCTACAACAACGACTTGAACGGGATCAAGACCAACGACATCATGCTGGGTGTCTACATCCCTGACGAAGAAGACGTCGGCCTGGGCATGGAACTGGGTTACGCCTTGAGCCAAGGCAAGTACGTCCTTTTGGTCATCCCGGACGAAGACTACGGCAAGCCGATCAACCTCATGAGCTGGGGCGTCAGCGACAACGTGATCAAGATGAGCCAGCTGAAGGACTTCAACTTCAACAAGCCGCGCTTCGACTTCTACGAAGGTGCCGTATACTAAAAACAACTATATCTAACAAAAGGCCTGCCTTCCGCAATTTTGGAAGACAGGCTTTTCTTTTTTCTAAAACTCCCGGGGTGCTTCCAAAGCATTTGGCACCAAGACTTCAGCTCTGAATTCTCCCCCGCCGCTGGCCAGCGCTTGCGGGCTAAAAGTTAGCCGCAGGCGGCCATGGTAAGGCTCCAAAAAGGATTTGACCTTGCCTAAGCCAATCCCTACCCGGCCGTTTGCTACAACATTATCTCTTTCTGACCCGATCTTGACCTTCTTCTCTGTTTGGTTAAGCACGGTTAAAAGCATGGTTTTCCCGGAAAACTTCAGCCCTGCCTTAACCTGGTGGTCTGCCGCCAGTGAGGCTGCCTGGCAGGCGTTTTTCAAAAGATTGCCGGCAATGATGCACAGATCCAGCTGCCGCAAGGCTAAGTTGCCGGGAATCACCCCGGTCCAGCTGATTTCAACCTGCGGATACCGGGCGGCCAGGTCACTAATCACGGCATTGATTCCGCTGTTGCCAGTATCGATCAATCGCCGGGTCATCTGGCTGCTGCCAACCAGGTCGTCAATATAGGCCGTCAGTTCCTGGTACTGGCCGGCATGAGCCAGGCCCTGCAAGCTGACCAAGTGCTGGCGGGCATCGTGGCGGAATTTCTTGGTTTCTTTCTCCCGGGCCAAAAGCGATTCATAATAGTTTTCCTCAGCTTGGAGAAGCTGCTCTTGTTCACTCATCTCGCCTTTTAATTTCCAAACCCTAAACTGTCCTTGCAAAAGAGCCATGTCCAGCCAGACGGCAGCCCCGGCCAGGCAGGCCTCTAGCACTGGCAGTTGCTTTTGCAGGCGAAGATAGGCTTGAAAGCGGCCTGCTGTCAGACTCGCCGCACCCAAAGCCAGAATTTCCAGGAAAACAAGCAGCCACTTGTCCTTGTCCGGCCAGCTGTCAAAAACATTTTTGACCTTAGGCGCCAAAAACAAGTAAACGAAAGTCAAAGCTATGGCAGCTTCAAAAACAAGATCAGCCGCGCCCACTTCTTGCCGGCGGATCAGCTGCTTTAGACTCAGATCCAGCAGGCTTAAAATCGCATAGCTGCCCAGCTGGCTGAGGTCTCCTTCTTTCAACGGCCCCAGCAAAGTCCGGCCCAAAGCAAGCAAGGCATAGACCAAAGCTTCATTCAACAAGCCCAGCTGGGGACCGGCCAGGCAGTAGGCCGCCAGACCAAAAACGTAAATCCCCAGCAGCCAGACCGGCCTGATTTTCTCAGCAAAGAGATAGGCAAAAGCCAGATAGAGCTTGCTGAACTGCAGCAGGATAAAAGCCGTGTTCAAAAGCGTCACGGAATCGATAAACAAATTCATATTTCCTCCAAAATCACAGCGGCTGGGCATAAAAGCGCAGGTAGTCAAGCCAGGCAGCTTCTACAGCCTTGACCTGGCGGCGGGGAAGCAGGATTGGCTGCTTTAGGCCGGCAAGGTAGAGCTGATTATGCTTTAGATCACTGATATGCTGATAAGCCACGATGTATTGCCTGCTCACCCGGCCAAACAAGGCACTGTCCAGTTGTTTTTCCCAATACTTCAAGGGTTCTGGGCTGATTACTTTTTGGTCAGCCGTATAGATGCAGCTCTGGTCTCCCAAACTTTCCAGCAGACGGATTTCATTTAAGGGCAGAGCGGTCATTGCCTTGTCCGGCAAAGGAACTGCTAGCAGCTGCCTGGCCAGGATTTCTTGGTAAGCAGCCCGCAAAACCAAAGCAATATTCTCCTTCTTCCAGGGCTTGAGCAGGTAGCGGAAGGCCTTGACTTCGAAGGCGGAAGGCATATAGCGGTCATAAGCAGTTAAAAAGACCAGCAAATCGCCGCGCTTGTCACGGCGCAGGCGACGGGCCGTCTCCATGCCGCTTGTACCAGGCATTTCAATGTCCATGAAGATCAAGTTGTACTTTTTCCCTGCTTCAAGGAGGTCATCCCCGCTCGCGTAGCAGTCGACATGTGCGGCGTTTAACTCCATGACCAGCAACTGCCGCAAGCTCGCGCGTTCTTTTTCCTCATCGTCGCAAACCGCTATCCGCAGGCCCAGCTCCTCTTTCATCCCTCATCTATCCTTTCCGGCCAATCATCCGTTTAACTTCAGTTTTGCTCTTTTTGCTCAAGAGCTTTCCATATACCAAAGTATACAGCAGGATAAAGGAAAACTGGCAGATCAGCAAGCCGGCAGGACTTGCAGCGTAAAGAACAAGCAAGATGGCCGTGACCAGAAAACAAACAAGCAGCGCTAAGGCAGCCGCCACCGCAGCAGGCGTAAAAATTATTCTCCACTTATGCCCGCTGGTAAACAAGGCGAAAACCTTGGACCGGTTGAGCTGAACCCAGGCTCCAGCTTGATAATTTAAGATGCTGGCTAGCAAAAACAAGAGCAAGATGCAGTTCAGCAGCTGCCACAAGCAGCTCTTTAAGTAGAGCTTGGCCAGCTCCAGCTTGCTTTGAGCGAGTTGCTTCAAGCGGAAGGGTTCTGGCGAGTAAATTTTTGTCAAGCCGCGCCGCTTTAAGGCAGGAATAAGCTTATCTGACTGGATAAAGAAGAGATTGCCTGTCGACAAAGCTGGATATAAAAAGCCATGCATGTCATAAATCTGGCTGGGCCGTTTGCTGTAGATGAGCAAGGGCTTGCGGCAAATTTGAAAATCTTGCGTTTCATTTAAAGCGGCCAGCTTTTTCCGGCTGGTCAACAAGTGCATCCCTTTCGGCACGGTTTGCCGCTTTGCGGTATTAAGTGGCAAGATTCTACGCAAAAAATTCCGACTTTCTGCTGGCAAATCGGCTAGGGCAACTTCCTTTAGGTCCTGGTGGCTGATACCGGCCAGTTTTAAAGCCCGGTCATTGACGAAAACAATGTGGTCATATCCCCCTAATTCAGCTTTTGACGTTTGCATCTGGTCATCCATGATTAAGGACAAAACCGCGTTGCCTTGCCGCTCTTCATCTTTGATGAGCGCGAGTTCAGCCGGGTAATGATCTCTTTGGTCCAAGCGGCCGTCATCATCAAAACTGACTGCGGCTGGAACTTGCTGCCATTTTTCCTTTGACTGGTAATTTTCATAGGCACTCTTGGCCAACAAGGCCGCTTGCGGCAGGGACCAGGCTAACAGCAGCAAGGCTGAGACCTGCAGGCAGCGCAGGGCGATTTTTCCTTGCTTTTTTACAGAACCGCGGCTGACACAAAATTTGTCCGGCAGCTTCATCAGCAGGAGTGAACAGAAAATCAAGACCAGTTCAATCAACAGTAAAAGAGCAGAATTGCCTAAAATACTTTTTTTACGAAAAATCAGACCAAACAGCAAAATGCCAAGCAGGCTGCCAGAAAGGCTCCAAACAAAGAGACAGGTAAAATTATCCAGGCAGATTTCCAACCTGCTGATTCCGGCCAGCAGGCGAATGGCATCTTTACGATAGCCAAGCTGCAAAGGCAAAAGCAGGCTTGTAACGTATAAAAGTAGACTGCAGATCAAGGGCAGCCGGTCTACTGCATCGCGGCCGGGGCCAAGAGAATACAGAAAAACAAGGGAGAGGAGCAAACAGGAAGCAGCAATACTTATTTTATTACGCATGGTCATTCCCCCAGGCAAATTCGCGCGTCACACTTTTGCCCCAGTTTTTCATCGTGGGTGGCGATAAAGACGAGCGCGCCTGCCTGGGCCTGCTTTAAAAGCAAGTCAGTGACCAGCTGGCGGTTGGCCGCGTCCAAAGAAGCGGTCGGCTCATCCGCGTAGACCACCTGACCCTGTTTGTATAAAAGGCGGGCCAAACCCAGACGCCGCTTTTCCCCACCAGAAAGCACGGCTGCTTTTTCATAAGCTTGCGTTAAGCCAAGTATTTTTAAGCAATGCAAGGCTTGTTCCTGGCCTTTTTTCACCTTAGTCAACGAAACGTTGTACAGCAAGCTTTCTTCATTGATGATTCCAGCATCTTGGTAGAGAAAGGCTGCCTTTTCCCGCCAAAATCTCTCCCTTTTCCCTTCTGGCCAGCTGCTGGCATTCTCGCCATTGATCAGAATTTTTCCCTTGCTTGGCAGGCTTAACAAGCCGAGCAGGTTGAGCAGAGTGGTCTTACCAGCGCCGGACTGGCCAATTAGGGCAACTGCTTGCCCACCATTTGCTTGAAAAGACAAATCTTGAAACAGCAGCTTGTCTCCTGCTTGTGCTGTAATCTGATCGGCATAAACGCTTATTCCTCTCATTGCGCTATATCCTCCTAAATAAAAACTGGAAACATCTAGTTACTTCAAGAAGATGTTTCCAGACTTTTACTATTTGACTATTCGGTAATAGTATCGATCAATGGTCTTTGGCAGATTAATTGCCCAAACTTCGGCAATGGATGTTTTGCCAGCAGCCGTATTAATTGACCGCTGTTTGTGCTTTTTTCCTTTTCTATCAATATACACGACTGTTGACCCATGCTTCTTGTTTACCTTGTATTCAGAGTGTACTTTTGCATTCCAAAATCCATATGTCCACTTCCCCCCTTCAGCAGGATAGCGAACATGCTTACCAATTGACAAATAAAGTGATGGGAACAATGGTGATGAATGAGTTGCTGTCCATTGCTCTTCAACCATTCCTTGAGTCCAATTCTCATTGTCAACTGAAATATTCTCCTTGATCACATCGCTGTCAACAGCTGTAGCTGCAAATGCCGGTGATACAGACATAAAGGAAATCACACTGACCAACACAGTGCTTACTAATAACTTTTTCTTCATTATGTTGAATCCTCCTTTGTTTCAACACAGCAATTCTATCCCAAAAAGCAGTTCCAAAACCGCAAATGCCGATGAATGGTCGTTTGCGCCGTTGAATGGCAAAAAAAGCTAGCTGATCAGCAGCGCGTTTTTTCTTCCTAATCAAAGCAGATAATAAAAATATTTATGACCAGATCAAGTACAGGCATTGACCAACAAATATATCGTAAATTTGCTTTAGTATCATTTCCAAAATATGCTGGCTTTTCTAACAAATATAAGCAAAAGACAGAAACGCTATTAACCAAATAAGAAAGTAGAGACGGAGAGCTGAAAAAGGTCGTTATTTTTGCACCGGTAAAGCTAAATACTGATATAAGATTTAAAGTAGCCAACAAAAACAACCATTTAAAAGGAATTTTTTCTTCAAAAAAGGCAGTAATGTCCACAAGTACAAATAAAAGCAATGGTATATATGCCGCTAGGCTAAGTAGCTCTTGTCCATTATAATAATTGCTATTAATTGCCACTATCGACATCATAATTGAATACACACTCATCAGAACAAGTACAATATTTTGAAGTAAGAAGCTTCTCTTTTTCATTTTTGTCACCTTAGTACTCAGTTACCTTATAAACATATGATGCTACGAAAGAACCTTTCCAATTACCAATGAAACTGTGAGGCAAAACATAATGTCCTGTATTGTAATGCTTTACAGAATCCTTAGTTGCACCATAATACCATGCACAGTAGACATACTTGGAACAGTAGCTCGTTGTTCTATCATATAGATTAGGAGAAAGTAGGTATTTAGGATTGTTGTTAATATACATATCATGGTATGCGTATCCAGCTGCATCTTCAGCATAATGCGGATGTTTCTTCACTCGGTAAACCGCAACATAATCTTTTCCTTTTATATGCTTAGCAAACCAACTCGCCTTTCCTACATGAGTCGCATGTGACCAAATATTTGGCATCTCTAAAATATGGCTAGAAGAGCTAGCAATGGCAGCATGGCCAACATGATTTGGAATTGAATTACTAGAAGAACTAGTCCCATAACAAACCAAGATATCACCAGCCTTCATCTTATAATCTCTATTTGCGGATACACCCAACAAACTAATTTTATTAGTTGAGGCCGTTGAAGATTTATGATTGATAACAATAGGTTTATCTTCAGTTGTTTGAACAGGAACTTCATAATTATCTTCAGCCAAGTAATCTTCAAAAGACATACCCGGATATTCATAGCTATACTTTAGATATCGTGGATAAACTGTATTCTTGCACAGGTTGACAAAGTCTGATTCCGTCATATTATCGTCTGTAAGAATTCCTTTACTACGCCCAATAGAATACGCTTTCACAAACTCATTATCACTATTACTAGTTCCAACATCTGCTTTAACCGTACCCTTGAATTGAAGCAACAGTAGAACACCTAAGACAACTACAATATTTCTCTTCAATTTTCTTCTCATTTGATTTAATCCTCCTTTGTTTCAACACCGCAATTCTATCCCTAAAAGCAGTTCCAAAACCGCAAATGATGATGAATGGTCATCTATGCCGGTGAATGGCAGCAAAAAAGCCCGCTGACCAGCAGCGAGCTTCGATATTATTCTTCCCAGCGGATTTCCCCATTCAAGTAGGTCTTCACCAGGGACATGTCATCCTTCAGAATCAAGAAGTCAGCTGGCAGGCCTGGACGAATCGCCCCGCACTTGTCCAGCAGGCCTTGGCTGCGGGCCGGGTTATAGCTGGCCATCAACACAGCCTCTTCCTTGCCAGCCAATCCCCAGTCAACCAGGTTCCTCACCCCGTCCTTCAGTTGCAAGACGCTGCCGGCCAGGTTGTCGCCCTCCTTCAGGCGTGCCATCCCGTCCTTGACGTACACCGGCAGTTCCCCCAGCATGTAGTCGCCATCCGGCATCATCCCGGCTTCCATGCAATCAGTGATCAAAACAATATGGTCCTTGCCTTTAGCCGCCAGCAGGGCCTTGATGGCGCTAGGCGTGACGTGGTGACCATCAGCAATCAGTTCGTTGTCCATGTTCTCCAGTGCCATGGCCGCGTTGGCAATGTTTGGCTGGTTGTGAGAGAAGTCCGGCATCCCGTTAAAGGTGTGGGTAAAAATCGTTGCCCCAGCCTGTGCAGCTGCCTTAGTCTGGTCATAGCTGGCACTAGAGTGGCCCAGGGCTACCTTGACTCCCCGGCTGACAGCGTAGCTTACGAAGGCTGGCGTTCCTGGACGTTCTGGGGCAAGAGAGATCTTCTTCAGCATCCCCTTTGACGCTTCCAGCCACTTGTCCAGTTCTGCCGGGCTTGGATCCATCATGTATTTTGGATTTTCCGCCCCCGCGTGTTCTCCCGTAAAAAATGGGCCTTCAAAATGGATTCCTTGAATCTTAGCCCCGCTCTCTTCTCCTTGGTGAGCAGCCAGCATCCGGCAGACTTCAGCCAATTGCTCACTGGACGCGGTCACTGTCGTTGGCAGCCAGCTGGTTACCCCGGCACTCAGCAAGGCTTCAGACAGGCGGTTGATTCCCTCCCAGTCACTCTTCATCACGTCTTCCTTAACAGAACCGTGGATGTGGGTGTCGACATAGCCCGCTGCCACGCTAAAGCCAGTGTAGTCCACCGCATCCGGCACTTGGCTGCCTTCTGGCAGGTAGGCCCCGAATTTACCATCAACAATCTCTAAATAGCCGCCTTTTTCCCGGCCATTTGGCAGGTAAAACTGATCAGCATGAATGTAATAGCGCATTTTTTCTCCTTAGTAAAACAATCTTTTTCCTTTTATTATTCTTAACTCTGTAAGCCTTTTAGTCAATGCTTTGCTAAAAAATGAGCAAAAATAAAACTGCCCGTTTCAGGCAGTTAAAGATCAGCTATTGGATTCTTTGAAGAAAAAGCCCTGCGACCGGACCAGGTCTTCATCTAACCCAAAGATAAGCATAGGTAAAAGCCCAGTCGAATCAAAATCAAAAGCAGGATGATCAGCCAGCTCTTCCGTAGTTAGTTACACCATTTATATCGTGCCATTACACCATTTGTATCACATTTTTGTTTACACCAGTAGTAATCCAGCACGTTTTTAGCATTACTAAAATATAATTTTTGAAAGTCGTCACAATTTAAGACTTCATAATATTTGTTAGCCAGATAATTTAAGGAGCAATAAACTCCTTCTTTTCTACAAGGTAATTGTCTGTCTCCTGGTTACCCAAACTGGTATAGGCTATTTTTTCCAATTTACCGGCTTTTTGGCTATAATTAGATTAGATATTTCATGACATAAAGGAAAAAGATTATGACTGCAGACCTGCAAAATTCAAGACATCAATTAGGAAAACTGGTTGGCGTCAATAAGCGTGAAAATTACTATGAGCTTCATTACGCGACCGGCGAGATCGCCCGCGTCTACTTGATCGCTAATGGCATCTTCCGCTACTGGCTGGATCCAAGTCAAGAATTTGACGAAACTGACGACATGCTGGTCAAAGGCATTGAGCCCGACCCGCAATGTTTCGCCCGGGCCACGGCCCACGCGACCAGCGACATGTTCATCATCACCACCGGCAGCTGCAAGTTGATTTTCCAGCAGAAAACCGGCAGCTTCAGCATCTTTGACGAGTCTGTCCACCGGCCGCGGATGGTCCAGGCTTCCGCCCTCGAACTGAGCGGCAAGCACAGCATCGAAATCCTGAAGCAAGGGCAAAACGAATACTACTACGGCGGCGGGGTCCAAAACGGCCACTTCAGCCACAAGGGTGAAAAAATCACCATCAAGACCGACGGTATCACCGGGGCTGACGGCGTTCTGGCTGCCGTGCCTTTCTTCTGGACCAACGCCGGCTTTGCCGAACTGCGCAACACGACCGCGACTGGCCACTATGACTTCGGCCGGCAAAATTCCCAGCTCACCATCCTCAGCCACCGGACCCCGGTCTTTGACAGCTACTATATAATAGGAAACTCTCCGCAAGAATTGCTGTCCAGCTTCTATTATTTGACCGGCAAGCCCTTCATGCTGCCCAGCTACGCCCTCTCCTTCGGCCACCTCGGCAACTTCCTTGACGGCTCCTGGCAAGAAGCTGACGGCAAGGGCCATGAAGCAGTCCGCTTTGAAGACAACCGCTACTACACAAGAAAGACGGAAAACAGCGGCCACCTGCCAAGCTTAAACGGGGAAAAGGACTACCAGTTCTCCGCCCGGGCCATGCTGGACCGCTACCAGCGCTGGGGCTTCCCGTTATCCTGGATCATCCCCAACTACGAAAGCCAAACTGCCGCTAAGCCCGATGACTTTGCCGCCTTTGCCAGCTATGCCCAAAGCCGCAACTGCCATCCAGGCTTCTGGAGTGAAAAGGGCCAGCCTTTAGCCCACCACAGCGAATTTGCCGCGGTCGACGACCCAAGCAGCGACTTGACCGCCGTCAATTCCGACCTGGCTAAGGAAAATCCGAAAGCCAAGCCCCTTACCCTGATCCGCGACAGCCTCCTTCCTTACCAAAGCCAGGCTGCCCTGGCCTTCGGCGATGTCAGCGGTGACTGGTCCAGCATCAAAACGCAAATCTCTACCTTATTAGGTGCTGGTTTGTCTGGCCTGCCCTTCATCGGGGCCGCTGCCGGCGGCAAGCACGGCCCGGAAAATGCCCAAGTTGCCGTCCGCGACCTGGAATGGAAGACCTTTACCCCGCTTCTCTTCGCTATTGACGACCAAAGCCCCCTCAGCAAGACGCCTTTCGCCTTCAACAACAAGGTCTCCCGGATCATGAAGGCCTACCTCGGCCTGCGTGAGCAGCTGAAGCCTTACCTTTATGCCCTCAGCCGCCAGGCCCAGGACGGCCTGCCCCTGGTCCGGCCCCTGCTTATGGCCTTTCCGCATGAACAGGTTGGATACGGCCGGGACTTTGCTGATGAATTCATGCTAGGCGACCAATTGCTTGTTGCGCCAATCATCAACGGCAAGTCTGACAATCAAGGCCTAAGCGTCCGCGACCGGATCTACCTGCCCGACAAGCAGACTGTCTGGATCGACCTCTTTACCGGCGACCGCTTGATGGGCGGCCGGGTCTACAACCAGCGCAAGTACCCCCTTTGGCAATTGCCCGTCTTCGTCAGAGGCGGCAGCATCTTCGACCTGGGTAGCCGGCGCTTCGTTCTCTACCCGCAAGGCGACGCCACCATCAGCACCTACAGCGACAACGACCAAAGCGACTACAAGCACAACAGCGCCCAAACCGTCATCCGCACCCATGTGGCCGACAGCAAGCTGCGCGTGATCATCGAACCGACCACCGGCTACTACCCGAACATGGCCATTAAAGAGCAAACCTTCTTTTATATATACTGTGACCAGCACCCAGATGAAATCCAGCTCCGGGCCGGCGACGAGGAAGTCGTTACCTTGACTGAATACGGCACGCCGGAAACCCTGCAAAGAGCCAAGGAAGGCTTCTACTACGACAACAAGTTCTGCTGGCCGGAAGGCTTCAAGGACTTGGGCGCAACGCCTCGCCCGGCTTTGATCATCAAATTGCAGGAGCGGGACATCAAGCAGGAAAAGCTGGAAATCCTGGTCAACAACTTCCGCTTCGCCAATGAGCAGCTGGTTCACCAGATAACCGACGCCGCGCTGCCCCTGCCGGGCAAGGTTGAAGTCGACCGGGACAAGATCAGTGCCCACTCTTTGACGGTCAAGTGGGCCCAGCGGACGCCTAGTGTCCAGATTGAATTGAACGGACTGCTCTACACCGGGATCAGCGGGAACATCTTCACCTTTACCGACCTGGCCGCCAACACTGGCTACCGGTTGCGCCTGCGCTATGAAGCTGGCTACAAGGTATCCGAATGGTCCGACCTCTTGCAGGTCAAGACCAAGCAGGACCCGCGGGACTTTATCATCTCCAATGTCAAAGTCACTTCCAACCAGGAAAGCGCAAGCGGCCACCAGCTGAAAAACCTCCTGGACAGGAGAATGGCAACCGACTGGCAAAGCACGGGCAAACCAAGCGAAGACCAGCCGCTGACTTTGAC
This sequence comes from Lactobacillus leichmannii, assembly GCF_024701915.1. NCBI lineage: Bacteria > Bacillati > Bacillota > Bacilli > Lactobacillales > Lactobacillaceae > Lactobacillus > Lactobacillus leichmannii. The sequence goes on from NZ_QOCY01000049.1 coordinate 45,515, forward strand.
CTTCAGCTTCCCGGACCAAACAGAATTAAACAAGCTGATCTACGTGCCAAGAGCCAGCAGCCGGGATGGCCGGCCTTTGCGGATGCGGGTGGAAATCTCCACCGATGGGGAAAACTTCACCAGCTACGGGACTGATTACCAGTTTAACAGCGACTGCAAGAACAAGGTTATCGGCCTCAGAGGGGTCAGCGCCAAGGCTGTCCGCCTCAGCATTCTGGAAACGACCGGCGATTACGCTGCCGCCAGTGGCATCGACTTCTACCGGCCCCTTAAATAAGCCGTAATTTTTTGATATTTTTAGACAAAAAAACAGTGGAAAGCTTCGTGAGGAAGCTTCCACTGTTTTTCTTTAATCGAATCCGAGATATTCTCAGATTCTTTTCGCTGAGAAGGCAAGGATTAAATAAAATGTTGTTCGGGTTTGTGCGTTAACCCTTGTCAGCACCTACAGTAATCCCACTGACGTAGAACTTCTGCATGATGATGAAGAGGATCGTGATTGGGATAGCGATGACGACACAGCCGGCCACGAATTGGGCGAAGTAGGTCGTCGCGTTCCCCTTTGAAGAAGAAAGCATGTTGTACAGACCATACGCGATCGTGTAGGTCTTTGGGTCACCTGAAGTTGAGAGGATGATCCCGGAGAAGATGAAGTCTACCCATGGTGCCATGAAAGTCGTTAAAGCTGTGTAGACGATCATCGGCTTGGAGAGCGGCAGGCCGATCTTAGTGAAGATCTGCCATTTGGTTGCACCATCCAGTTCAGCTGCTTCATCCAGTGACCGCGGGATTGTGTCGAAGAAACCCTTGGCAACGTAGAAGCCAAGGCCGGCACCACCGACGTAGACCAGGATCAAGCCGCCCAGGTTCAGCATGTTCAGCCCCTTCAAGATGTAGTAAAGGGCGATCATGGACATGAAACCAGGGAACATGCCCAAAACCAGGGCAATTTGCAAGAATGGCTTGCGGAGTCTGAAGCGTAAGCGGGACAGGACGTAAGCAACCGTGATTTGGATGAAGGTTGACAGAGTGGCGGAAATGATGGCCACGAGCAAAGTGTTGATAATCCAGTGCAGGTATGGGAACTGGGAGTTGGTAAAGATCCCGATATAGTTCTGGAAGGTCCATTTTTCAGGGAAGAAAGTTGAGATAAAGCCAGTATCGTTGTATGAGAAGCTGGCCAAAACGATCCAGAGGATGGGGATCAGCCACAAAATTGCTAAAATCGTCAGCAATAAATATCTGAAGAAAAGGGATACTTTTCTCTGGTTAGAGTAAGACTTCAATTTTATCCCTCCTTAAACGCAGTGGTGTGACGGTAAGCGATCAAGGAAATCGTCGCACTCAAGATGAAGATCAAGATGCCCAGAACGGCTGAGGCGTTGTAGCGCTGCTGCTGACCGAAGGTCAGGTTGTAGAGCCAGTTGACCAGAAGGTCGGTTGAGCCGGCACCGTTGTAGTTGTTGTTCATTGGCTTACCACCAGTCAACAGGAAGATAACGTTGAAGTTGTTGATATTGCCGATGAATTGCTGGATCAAGGACGGACCCATCACAAAGAGGATCTGCGGGAAGGTAATGTTGTGGAAAATCTGGAAGACGTTAGCCCCGTCGATTCTCGCGGCTTCAATCTGGTCTTGTGGCAGGTTTTGGATAATCGCCATAGAAACCAGCATGGAAACCGGAATACCAATCCACATGTTGACGATGATAACCGTCAGCCGGGCTACCCAAGGGGCAGCTTCATTGTCAATGAAGTGAAGCGGCCCTGAGATCCAGCCCCAGTTTTGCAACAGGGTGTTCAAAGGCCCCTGCGCGTCCAGGAATTGCGCGATCAGTAGCAAGGAAACGAATTGCGGTACGGCGTAAACCACGATGAAGATCGTCCGCCATACTTTCCGGTGCTTGATCCCCTTGGATTCAATCAAGAGGGCCAGGAGAACCCCACCTAAGAAGGTGGTTGCCGTGGCAGCTACTGCCCAGATCAGGGTCCAGCCCAGGACAGGGAAGAAAGTCCCGGCCAGGTCCCCGCTCAAAACATTGCCGAAGGCCTGGAAACCAGTCCAGGAGAAGCCGATCGGGTGTTGGCGGTCGTAGTTGGTAAAGGCCATGGAAATCATGAAGACAGTTGGCAAAACAGTGAAGAAAAGAATCCCCAGCATAGGAATGAACATTAAGGTCGCGTGCAGGCGGGAGTCCAGCAGGCTGGCCAGTTCTTCCTTGTTGGTGGCAATGTGCTTGCCATCACGCTTCTTGATGTAGTTGGCCCGGGTTGAGCGCAAGTTTGTGACATAGAGGCAGATGAAACCGATGACCAGGAAGAGGGCCATGATCCCGAAGAGGAGGATCAAGACTGAGTTGTCTGGCTGTTTGGTCACGTAAACGCCTTGCGCTTGGTCAAAGACAACCTTCTTGGTCTTGTTTTCCCCAAGGTTGCTCAGCATGCTGAGGGCACTGACCCCGCTAAAGATAAACCAGACCAGGAAAACAATTTCACTGATCAGCAGGCTGAACCCCTTGGCCCACTGCTTATTCTTCAGGGCGCTGACGCCCATGAAGAAGAAGGACAGCTTATCAGCCGCGTCCCCCTTGGACCAGACTTCTTTGTAGCTGGCTGTCGGAGGAACATGTCCTTTTCTTTTAAACATTTTTCATTACTCTCCTTCTCAAGCTTAATTAAAGTTGTTACTGCTTAATTAAATTACTTTTGAGAAATCTTCTTTGAGAACTTGGCAAGTTGCGCCTTGTATTGGCTAGGCTTGATCTTGCCGTCGTAAGTACCGCTGATCAGAGGAGCTGCACCGTCCCAGAAGGTTGCCATTTGCGGCAGCTTTGGTTGCAGAACTGAGTTGCCCGGTTGCGCCATTTCGATAACGGCCTTGGCAACTGGGTCGTTTTGCACGGCACTTGAGTTAACAGCGCTCTTCAAAACTGGGATTTGACCAGCCTTTTCGTGGGCGATCAATTGTGACTTCTTGTTGGTGATGTAAGCAGCCAATTGTGAAGCGGCCTTGGCGTTTGAAGTGTGGGAGTTAACCGCGAAACCTTCGATACCCAAGAAGGCTTCCAATTGCTTCTTCTTGCCGCCGACAGTTACAGTTGGGTACTTGGCAACAGCGAAGTTCTTGCCCAAGATCTTCTTGATGTTGGCAGCGTTCCATGGGCCGTCCATGATGGCGTCAGCATTGCCCTTCTTCAATTGGTTTAAAGCGTTTGAAGTTTGCATTACGCCCTTGTTGCTCTTTTGCTTGGCAATCCAAGTCAAAGCGTTGACACCGTTTTGGCTGTTGAAAGTTGACCCCTTTAGGTCTTCACCGTTTTCCCCGTACAGGGTAGTGCCAGCTGAGAAGAAGATTGGCCATATGGTGTAAGCGTTGGTGAAGTCAGTAGCCAGAACACCCTTGGAAGTCAAAGTGTCCCAGTCCTTAACATCATTAGCTGACAGCTTGGACTTGTTGTAGTAAATCGTGTCGGCTTGTTGAGCGTATGGGTAAGCGTAAACCTTGCCCTTCCAGGTAACACCCTTGGAAGCCTGGCTGACATAGTTCTTCTTGATATTGGCAGTGTCACTTGGTGACAGCGGGTTGATGTAACCAGCGTTTGCCATTTGGCCTAATTGGTCGTTTGGAACTTCAAATACGTCGGCTGCTTTGGAAGCATCCTTACCAACGTCAGTCTTGGCGTTAGCGGAACCGTTAGGACTTTGGGTAACCTTAACGGTAATGTTTGGATACTTCTTGTGGAAGTCCTTAACAATGTCCTTGTAGTAGGGTACTTGTTCAGTGTCTACCCACAAAGTCAATGATGCCTTCTTATCGGCAGTTGATGATGAACTACTGCTACTCTTGGAGCATGCTGACAAACTCAAGGCAGCCAATACTACTGCGCTGCTCAAAGCAGCCTTTTTAAAGAAACTCATTTTTTCCTCCTAAACAAACAATTGTTTATTTTTTACATCACCTTGCAGCCTTTAGCTGCAAGTTGATTAGCTGAATTAATTTTTCTTAAGCGTCCGATATTTGCTGGAATTAATCGGTAATCGTTACTTGCGTTTCCTTGTCAAAGAAGTGGGCGTTGTTCAGGTTGAAACCTGCCTTGACGCTGTCACCTGGCTTGTGGAAGTCACGAGCGTTGACAACGCCGACGAATTCGGTCTTGTCAACGTTCATGTAGAGCTGGCTGGTTGCACCCAGCAATTCGGAAACGACAACCTTGGCGGAAACGACTGCTTCCGGCCAGGTTTCCAGGAAGGCTTCTTCCATGTGGATGTCTTCCGGCCGCAGGCCCATCACAATAGCCTTGCCGTTGTAGCCCTTGGCATCCAGAACCTTGGCCCGGCCTTCCGGCACCTCGAGCTTGATGCCCTGGCCGTCGTCGATGTAACCGTCCTTGTAGGTCACGTTGAAGAAGTTCATCTGCGGTGACCCGATGAAGCCGGCAACGAATCGGTTGGCTGGCTTGTTGTAGACTTCCTTCGGCGTCCCGATTTGCTGGATCCGGCCGGCGTTCATGACAACGATCCGGTCAGCCAGAGTCATGGCTTCAGTTTGGTCGTGGGTAACATAGATGGTGGTCGTCTTCAATTTCTGGTGCAACTTGGCGATTTCCGCCCGCGTGGAGACACGGAGCTTGGCGTCAAGGTTGGACAGAGGTTCGTCCATCAGGAAGATCGGGGCGTCACGCACGATCGCTCTCCCCAAGGCAACCCGCTGTCTTTGACCACCGGACAAGTCGGCTGGACGCCGTTCCAGCAAGTGGGCCAGGCCCAGGACTTCAGCAGCGTTCTTGACCCGCTTGTCGATGTCGGCCTTGTCGTAGTGGCGCAGCTTCAAGCTGAATGCCATGTTGTCGTAAACCGTCATATGCGGGTAAAGGGCGTAGTTCTGGAAAACCATGGCGATGTGGCGGTCGCGGGGAGCCACGTCGTTCATGACCTTGCCGCCGATTTCCAAAGTCCCTTCAGTGATGTCTTCCAAGCCGGCAATCATCCGCAAGGTCGTTGACTTACCACAGCCAGACGGGCCGACAAAGACGATGAATTCATGGTCGCCAATGTGCAGGTCAAAGTCTGAAACTGAGTAGTCATCCGCGTTTGGATATTTCTTGTAGATGTGATTTAAGTTGATTTTCACCATTTTTTCTTACCTAATTCCCTGCTTCAAAAACTTTCTCAATCTCGGTCAAATCTAAGGCGCTGGTTGAACCAACGATGTAGTCGGCCCCCTTCAAAACGATCGGATCGCCAATCCCGACCGCGAACTGGCCGGCCGCCTTGATTGCCGCTACGCCTGCTGGCGCGTCTTCAAAAGAAATTACTTCATTCTTCTCCAAACCAAGCAGTTCCTGGGCCCGGATGTAGATTTCCGGATCCGGCTTGCCGTGCTTGAGGGTAGCCGGGTCAACCCGGGCATCAAACATGTCTGCAAGTCCCAGCTGCTTCAAGATCAAAGGAGCGTTCTTGGAAGCTGAGGCCAGAGCCAGCTTCAGCCCTTGGCCCTTGGCCTGCTTGAGCAGATCGTCCATCTTTGGCAAGATGTCGGCCCGGGTCATGTTCTTGACCGCGTTCACGTAAGCCGCGTTCTTCTTGGCTGCCAGGGCTTCTTTTTCTTCCTGGCTGTAGTCATTTTCCTTGTGCCCGTATTCCAGGATGATTTCCAGGGAATCCATTCTGGACAAGCCGCGCAGCTTGTCACCGAATTCTTCCGGCAGTTCGATCCCGATACCGCGGGCCAGGTCTTGCCAAGCCTTGAGGTGGTAGACTGCTGAGTCAGTGATGACCCCGTCCAGGTCAAAAATTAATCCTTTAAGCATTGGCTTTGTCCTTCTTTCAGAGTTACTTCTTGGTCCCAAACCTTGACTGGCAAGTCTTCACCAGAGAGAAGGGTCAGCTTGACTTCCTTGTCCTTTTCAACCTCCAGGGCCAAGATGCGGCCGCGGTAGTTGATCTTAAAGCTGTAGCTGGACCACTTCTTCGGCAGGAATGGGGCAAAGCTGATGCCGTCTTCGTTGTAGCGCATGCCGGCAAAGCCTTGCACGATGGCCAGCCAGCTCCCGCTCATGGAAGTGATGTGCAGGCCGTCAACCGTGTCGTTGTTGTAGTTGTCCAGGTCCAAGCGGGCAGTCCGTTCGTAAAATTCAACCGCCTTGTCCTGCTTGCCCAGTTCAGCAGCCAGGATGGCGTGAATTGACGGGCTCAAGGAACTTTCGTGAACCGTCATTGGTTCGTAGAAGTCGTAGTTTCTTTCCTTTTCTTCCTTGGTGTAGTGGTCGTTCAAGAAGTAGATCCCTTGCAAAACGTCGGCTTGCTTGATGAACGGTGACCGCAGGATCTTGTCCCAGGACCAGTGCTGGTTCAGTGGCAATTGGTCAGCCGGGATGGTGTCCTTGCTTCTGAGGTCCTTATCCAAGTAAGTGTCGTGTTGGACGAAGATGCCCAGCTCCTTGTCTTCCGGCAGGTACATCCGGTCGACGATGTCTTGCCACTTGGCCAGTTCTTCGTCAGTTACCTGCAGGCGCTTCTTGGCTGCTTCAGTGGCCAGTGGCCAGCGTTCCAGGGTGTAGCCCAGAAGCCACTTGGCCATGGTGTTGGTAAACCAGTTGTTGTTAACGTTGTTTTCGTATTCGTTAGGACCGGTTACCCCGTGGATCATGTACTGGCCCTTGCGCTTGGAGAAGTGGACCCGGTCAGCCCAGAAGCGGGCGGTTGAAACCAGGACATCCATGCCTTCATCCTTGACGTAGGAGTCGTCGCCCGTGTAGCGGGTGTATTGGTAGATAGCGAATGGAATGTCCGCGTTCCGGTGGATTTCTTCAAAAGTGATTTCCCACTCGTTGTGGCATTCAATCCCGTTGAAGGTAACCATTGGGAAGAGGGCACCCTTCAAGCCTTGCTGGCGGGCGTTATGGAAGGCACCCGGCAATTGTTCGTGCCGGTATTCCAAGAGGGACTTGGTAACTTCCTTAGGCGCTACGGCCAGGTACATTGGCACGATGAAGGCTTCAGTATCCCAGTAAGTAGCACCGCCGTACTTTTCACCGGTAAAGCCCTTCGGCCCGATATTAAGGCGCGGGTCACGGCCGTAGTAGGTCATGAAGAGCTGGAGGATGTTGAAGCGGATCCCCTGCTGAGCGGCCGGATCACCGTCAATCGTCACGTCACAGCTTGCCCAGCGCTTTTCCCAGACAGCTTCATGGTCGGCCAGGTTCTGGGCAAAAGTCTTGCTGGTCAATTTGGCCATCAATTCGTCAGCCCTGGCGGCTTGTTCTTCATCAGCCACGTCCCGGCTGGTGATGACGATGACGTCCTTTTCCAGTTCCCAGCTTTGGCCGCTGGTCAAAGTCTTAGCGAACAGTTCGCTGACTTCACCGCTGGCAGTCGTCACGTCACCGGAAATGACTTCCCCGTCTTCCCGGGTAACTTCCTTCAAGAGAACCGTGAATTGCGGAGTGCCGAAGTTGTTTGGCTTGGTCCGCAGCTGGATGCTGCGGCCGTTAGCATCTTCATTTAAGGCATCCCAGAAGCCTTCTTCGTAGTTGCTGTCTTCGTTAACCACGTTCCCGTTCAAGCGGCTGGCAATCTGCAGGTCAGCCTCACCACTGAGGACAGTGGCCTTGACCTTGATCAAGGCAGCTTCCTTGATGACGGAACTAAGGAAGCGGGTGAAAGTAAATTGAACCCGGCAGTCCTTGCCTTCATAAATAAAACTTCTTGTGAGCAAACCTTGATGCATGTCCAGGCTCAAGCTGAAGTCACTGATTTTATCAGTTGCCAGGTCCAGCTTGTGGCCGTTGATGGTCACTGGAAGGTCAATGAAGCTTGGGGCGTTCAAAGTCTTGCCGAAGTAGTCCGGGTAACCGTTCTTCCACCAGCCGACCCGGGTCTTGTCCGGAAACCAGACGCCGGCGTAGTAGGTGCCTTGCAGGCTGTCGCCGCTGTAACCTTCTTCAAAGTTGCCGCGCAGGCCCATGTATTCGTTGCCAATTGAAGTCATGCTTTCTTGAAGACGCTTGTCTTCTTTTGAAAAGGTATGACTGGTCAATTTCCAGGGATCAATTTCAAAAATTCTTTTCATCACTGTTCTTCCTCGCTCAAATCATTCTGTAATCATTATCAGCTAACATGCAAACGCTAACAAGCTTTGTTTTTATGTTACCGTTAACAGCTTCTATTTCACACTCAGAACATAGCCCTTGCTTGCCAGCTGGCCGGCTTCATAGCCCCGGCTCAAAGCGGCTTCCGCGCTTAAGCTGACGGCTTGCCCAGTCGTGTTGAACCAGCCTTCGATCGTTTCCTTGCCGGTCCGCTTAACATGGATCAAACCGTTTTCTTCAACTTCCAGCCAGGTCTGCCCCTTGCTCAGGCTTTCCCAGTGCTGGCGGCGGAAGGCGATGATCGCTTGAACTGCCTGCCAGACCGGACTGCCTGCCTGGCTCCAGTCCATTGGCTTGCGGCAGTCAGGGTCGTTGTCCCCGCTCATGCCCATTTCCGTCCCGTAGTAGATGCACGGAGAACCGGTTTGCATGAAGGTGAAGGCCAGAGCCTGCAGGGCCTTGTCTTCATCTTCACCGGCTACCGTCTTGATCCGGGCAGTGTCATGGGAGTCCAAAACGTTCAGCATGGCTGAATTGCTCTGCTCTCTGTATAAGAAGAGCTGGTCAGTCAATAATTCGGTCATGGTCTTGGCGTCCTGCGTCCCCTTAAGGAAGTGGTCAGCAACCTGGCCGGTGAATGGGTAGTTCATGGTACCGGAGAATTCATCCCCGTTCAGCCAGGACTGGCTGGAGTGCCAGGATTCGCCCAGGACGTAGAAGTCCGGCTTAATGGCCGTAACAGCGGCCTTGAACTTCTTCCAGAATTGGTGGTCGACTTCGTCAGCCACGTCAAGCCGCCAGGCATCGATATCGAATTCCTTGACCCAGTAGGTCGCGATCGTCAAAAGGTAGTCCACGACTTCCGGGTTGGCGGTATTCAATTTCGGCATGTGCTTTTCAAAGGCAAAAGTCTCGTAGCTTGGATCGGCTGGATCATACGGTTCAACCGGGAAGCGGTTGATGTGGAACCAGTTGGCAAAGCGGGAATTAGGGCCGTTTTTCACGACATCCTGCCACTGCATGGAGGAGTCGCCCATGTGGTTGAAGACCGCGTCCAGCATGACCTTCATCCCCCGGGCGTGGGCTTCGTTGACCAAGCGGGCAAAAAGCTGCTTGTCCCCAAAGTCCGGGTCGATTTCCAGGTAGTCGATCGTGTCGTACTTGTGGTTGGAGCTGGCCTTGAAGATCGGGCAGAAGTACAGGCCATTAATTCCCAAGTCCTGCAAGTAGTCCAAGTGGTCCAGCACCCCTTGCAGGTCACCGCCGTAGTAGTCTTCCCGGCCTGGGTGGTCGCTTGGATTCCAGTCTTTAACGCCCTCCGGGTCATTGCTCTTGTCCCCGTTGGCAAAGCGTTCCGGGAAGATCTGGTACCAAACCGTTTCCTTGACCCAGTCTGGGCTCTTGGTCATGTCGACCGCGTGGAAGTAAGGGAGCTTGAAGTAGTTGTTCGGGTCCTCGTAGCTTTCCTTTTCGTTCTTTCTGAAGCCCCGGTCACCATAAACCCATTCCTCGCCGTCTTCACCGTGAATTTCAAAGACGTACTGGGCCCGGTGCAAAGGCAAGGTCACCGTCGTTTCCCAGTAGTCGTTTACTTGGCCGTGGCCGGCCAGGTCCATGGCCTGCTTTTTCAAGTTGGTCAAGGGTTCGTGGACGTCGCAATAGTGAACGTAGACTGCCTTGACGTCGCGGCCCGTGTGCAGGCGCAGCTTCATGGTCTCCGTCGTCACCAGGTAGCAATCTTCGCTTTCAGGTCTGTGTCTAACTGCTGCTGTTTGCATTTTTCTGTTTCCTCGCTAAAAAATCATCACGTTGGTTATTACTTGTTGCTTGTTTTATTGCTTATTTTTTCTTTTGCAAAACTACCCCGGCAAAAGGCATCAGTGTCAGTTCCTTGCCCTGCAGGTTGATGCTGCCGGCGGTTAAGACCGGAGTCAGTTCTTCTGGCAGGGTCAAGTGCTCCTTCTTGGCGCTGAGGGAAACGACCACTAAAGCCCGGTCATCCCCTAAATCCCGCTGGTAGACCAGGAGGTCTGCTTTGGTATCCAGCAGGTAGTAGCTGCCCTTGGTAAACAAAGGCGTCTGCTTCAATTTCAACAGCTGCCGGTAGAAGTTGAGCATGCTGGCTGGGTCCGCGTCTTCGCTGGCCACGCTGACCTTGTCCCGGCTTCTGCCCGTCAGCCAAGGCTCAGCAGTGCTAAAGCCGCCATACTGGCTGTCGTCCCAAGGCATTGGCCCCCGGGCCGGCAATTTGTGGGTCTGGCTGGCCATTTCCAGGGCCGTCTTTTCGTCTACCCCGGCCTCGCCAGCTTCCTTAACGAAGTCAGCCACCGTCTCATCGGCAAACTGGTCTGCATTATCAAATTCTAGATTGTGCAGGCCTAATTCTTCCCCGTAGTAAATCACCGGGATCCCCCGCTCCAGGTACATGGCCATGGCCAAAGACCGCTGCTGGACCGGGGTCTTGGCGACCCGGGTGGCCAGGCGGGCCATGTCATGGTTGCTCCAGTACAGGGTCGGCGCGGCTGACAAGGTCTGCTGCCAGACGGTTTGGTTTTGCTTAAAGGCCAGCCAGTCAAACTCTTTTGGTTGGTATTGGCCGCTGAAGTCCGGGTTAACGGAATCTTCTTTTTCCGTAAAGTAGCGGAAGGTAATGACTGAGTCCATCAAATTTCGCTTAGGATCGGTGTAGTCGACCGCCAGGTTGATGCTGGCGCTGGCTGCTTCCCCCAAAAGCAGGAGGTCCGGAAATTCTTCCCGCAGGCGGGCACAGAAAGGCGCCAGCCATTCCTGCACTTCCGGCCGGTTGGCGAAAAAGTCTTCCGCAATAATCGGCTTATCGTCCTCACTTGGGTAGGACTGGCGCAGGTCGGCCTTGGCGATGTGGATGAAGGCATCCAGGCGCAGGCCATCGACCCCCTTCTTGAGCCAGAACTCAGCCGCCTTGAACATTTCCTCGCGGACAGCCGGATTCTTCCAGTTCAAATCCGGCATTTCCTTGGCAAAAAGGTGGAAATAAGACTGGCCCGTTCCGGCCGGGTCTGCTGCCCAGCAGCTGCCGCCAAAGAAGCTGCCCCAATTGTTCGGCCGGACACCGTTTTTACCGGCAAAAATGTAGTAGTCCCGGTAAGGGCTGGCCGGGTCACTGACCGCGGCCTTGAACCAAGGGTGCTGGTCAGACGTGTGGTTTAAGACGAAGTCCATGATCAGCTTGATCCCGGCCTGGTGCAAATCGGTGACAAGTGCTTCAAAGTCTGCCATGGTCCCCATGACCGGGTCAATCTTGTAGTAGTCGCTGACGTCATAGCCGTTGTCAATGCCCGGTGACTGGTAGATCGGATTCAGCCAAACGGCGGTGATGCCCAGCTGCTTTAAGTAAGGGATCCGCTGGCGGACACCGTTTAAGTCGCCGATGCCGTCGCCGTTGCTGTCTTGAAATGATTTCGGGTAAATCTGGTAAATAATGGCCTTCTTTTGCCATGCATCCTGCTTAGTCATGTTTCTTTTTCCTCCAGTAAAAATTTAACCATATGAGGGTTAGCGCTTACAAGACTGGCCTGCCTGTTATCGGTAACAAAAGCCAAGCAAAAAAGCATCCCTGAGGATGCTTCAGCTGCTATTTGGTTGATTCGGCCTCGCTCAAGGTCGGTTCGATAAAGACCTCCCCTTGCGGCGCGCCGTTTTGGGCAATTTTTCTTAAAATTAGTTCCGCCAGCTTCTCACCGATCAGCCAGAGGTTTTGCTTGACGGTCGTGATCGTCGGCGATGACACCCTGTCTAAAAGGACCCCGTCATAGCCGATCACGCCAAAGTCTTCCGGAATCTTGGCTTCCGCCTCCACCAGGGCCTGGATGACCCCCATGGCAATCCGGTCGCTGGCACAGGCAAAGCAGGTGTTCTTGGGAAATTCGCCCAAGTGGTCCTGGATAAATTCCCGGGCCGCGGCTAAGCTGTTTTCCACCCGGAAGACGCTGGGAATCTTCTTATTTTGCTGCATGGTGTTGACATAACCAGCTTCTCTGGAAAATTCAAAAGCCTCACGGACATCGATGCCGATAAAGACCACATTCCGGTAGCCCGCCTTCAAGGCATACTTGGTCGCCATGGTCTCACCCAGCAGGTTGTTGGTGTCGACAAAGTCGTAGCCGCCCCGGTTCTCACCAAACAGGACGAAAGGCTGCTTAAGCTCGTTCAATTGGGGGTAATCATCAGTCCTAGCTCCGGTGATCACATAGCCGTCAGCTGCCCCCTGGTCCAGCTGGCTCCCCTTCAAGAGCAGCTGGAGGGAATAGTTCTGCTTCTTCAACTCCGTCGCCATGCCAAATAAGACATTGGTAAAGTAAGGGTCGGTATCGTCGACGTCTTCTAAGATCACGAACTTTACCACGCTGGTCTGGTTCTTGGCCAGGGCCCGGGCCGCGTTGTTGGGGTGGTAATTCAATTTGTGCATGGCGTCTTCAATAACGACCTGCAGTTCCGGAGCAACCAGTTCGGGGTGGTTGATCACCCGGGAAACGGTCATCTTCGACACATGGGCCTTGCGAGCCACATCTTCTAAAGTAGCGGTTCTCTTCAAGCAAATTTCCTCCCATCAAGGATTCCTAGTTTAAACTTTTCCTTCTTCACTTCCTATGCTAGATTCTAACACAAAATAATTTATTTTTTATAAGTTAAAGAATTCGCTTTCAAAAATAAGATTACCTTTTTACATATTAACTAATCTATTTATTTTTTCACCCGGCAGAGAAAGGCCGCGTAAGCTGGCAGGACAGCAGCCGACAGGTCTTCCGGGACAGGCCCGTTAGCCAGAAGGACTTCCTTGACCTTATCCGGCAGGAAGACTTCCTGCTACTCGCCAGTCAAGTTGCAGACAACTAGCCACTTGTCTTCCGCGTTTTCCCGGTGGTAGGCCATGACGGCATCTGCCGTGTCCAAAAGTTCAAAGGACCCATCGGTCAAAATCCGTTCCTGGTGCCGGAGGGCAATCAGCTTCTTATAGAAATAATAAATTGAATCCTGGTCATTCAATGCATTTTTTACGTTTATTTCCTGGCAGTTAGGGTTAACCGCCAGCCATGGCCGGCCGCTGGTAAAGCCGGCGGAAGCTGAAGCATCCCACTGCATTGGGGTCCGGGCATTGTCCCGGCCCTGGGCATTGATGGCCTTGATCAGGTCCTCCTTCTTCCAGCCCTCTGCCAGCCGCTCCTGGTACATCCGCCGGGCTTCGATGTCTTCTACCTCGTCGATAGCCGAAACCGGGCAGTTGGTCATCCCGATTTCCTCACCTTGGTAGATGTACGGGGTTCCCCGCAAGCCATGCAGGAGAAGGGCCAGCATCTTAGCGCTGCGCTCGCGGTACTGCTGGTCATTGCCGAAGCGGGACACGATCCGGGGCAGGTCGTGGTTGTTCCAAAAGAGGCTGTTCCAGCTGTGGTTAAAGTCCAGCTTCTGCCACTTGGCCAGGACATTCTTCAAGTCGCCGTAGTCAAGGGGCTTGGTGTCCCACTTTTCCTTGCCGGCCTGCTTGTCCAGTTCCGTGAATTCAAACTGGAAGACCATGGACAGTTCTTTTCTGTCCGGGTCGCTGTACAGAGGTGCGTTGTCTAAAGTTGCCCCCCAGGTTTCCCCGACCGTCAAAAAGTCCCGGCCGCCAAAAGTCTCCCGGTGCATCTCCTGCAGGTAGTCGTGCAGCTTAGGGCCGTTAGCGGTAATCTCTTCTTCCGGGACCTTGCCGATCAGCTCGATCACGTCCATCCGGAAGCCCCCGATCCCCTTGTCAATCCAGAAGTTCATCAAGTCGTAGACCTTCTGCCTTAGGGCCGGATTCTTCCAGTTGAGGTCCGGCTGCTCTTTGGCAAAAAGGTGGAGGTAGTACTGGCCAACCTGTCCGTCATATTCCCAGGCGCTGCCGGAAAAAGCCGACTTGAGCTCATTGGCCTTGTCCGCCCAGACATAGTAGTCGTGTTCCGGAGAGGAAGGATTTTTCCGGGCTTCGATAAACCAAGGGTGCTGGTCAGAGGTGTGGTTGACCACCAGGTCCATCACGATCCGGATCCCCCGCTTCTTGGCCTCACTGATTAATTCTTCCATGTCCGCCATGGTCCCGTACTGGGGGTCGATGGCTTCGTAGTCGGCGATGTCATAGCCGTTGTCCACGCCTGGTGACTTGTAGACCGGGCAGAGCCAGATGGCGTCGATGCCCAGGTCTTGCAGGTAGTCCAGCCGCTTGATGATCCCCCGCAGGTCGCCGACCCCGTCGCCGTTTGTGTCCTGGAAGGACTTGGGATAGATCTGGTAGATCACGGCCTGCTTCCACCATGGTTCTTGCTTTTGCTTTTCTGCTGTCATTTTATTTCCTCAAACTCTCATCTAAATTCAGCTGAAGCGCTGTCATTTTCTCTACAAGTTTAGTATAGGAAAAACAAGCGCGGATGCAAGCAGTTACCGCTAACCAAATTAAAAAAGAGCTGCCCGGGCAGCTCTCGTAAATAATAAATCCATTTTTCGTCTATTGGTAAAGCTGGGTTAGCTTGTCCTTGTTTTCATCGTAGTTGATCCCGGAGAAAAGGTGGTCCAGCCACTCCAGGCTCAAATTGAACCAGCGGGCCGTGTGCGGGTTGCCCTGCCAGAAAATGTCTTCCGTGGACAGTTCCGGAGTGGCCAAAGAGTAACCGTGGTAGCCGATATCAAACATGTGGGCCTCACACTTGACCTTGTTTTTGAACAAGGCTTCCTCATAGGCCATGGCATTGGTCGGCAGGCAGATCGGGTCGTTCCAGGACTGGAAGATGAAGGTTGGCGGCGTCTTCGGACTTACCCCCAGGGCCGTGTCGACCAGCTTGGGGTCAGGCGGCAGGGCCCCGTCAGCCCGGCCGCCGATTTCAAAGGCCACCTTGTGGACGTCAGTCAAAGGGTAACCCAGAATCGTGGCATTTGGCCGGACCTGGTCCCCCTCATAGCCATAGCTTTCCTGGTATTCAGCTTCATCAGCCAGGTAGTTGGCCGCGCTGACAACATGGCCGCCGGCGGAAAAGCCAATGGTCATGATCTTGTTTGGGTCAATCTGGTATTCAGCAGCGCGTTCGCGGTAGTAGTTGACTGTGCTGAGAACGTCCAGGCCGGCATCAGGATAGATCATCCCTTCATCTTGCAAAAGATTGTAGCTGACCACGCAGGCGTTGAAGCCCCGGCTGACATAGGCCAGGGCCACCGGCTCACCTTCCTTGACGGAGAGGTGGGTGAAGGAGCCGCCCGGCACGACGATGGCCAGGGGACGGAGCTTGTTTAAGGGAGCGTGGCCGCTTTTAACCGTGTAGGTCTGCAGCTGGTAGGTCCGGCCGTTAAAGTTCTTGATCTCTAGTTTTTTCGTTTCCATTTTTTGCCTCACTTTGCCGGCTCATCCCCTTGGCCAGCAAAAAGGTCGCCAAAGGAACCGTCAGCAGCACACCGAGCAGAGAATACATGATGATCAGTGCTTCGTTTACAAAAAGTTTATCATTAATTACCTCACCAAAGGAATAGTGGAGCCGGTAATACCATAAAAAGAGGGACAAAAAGCTGCCAAACATCCCGTAAATGATGGTGTTCATGGCTGTGCCCAAAACGTCGTAGCCGATGGCTGCCCCGCTCTTCATCAGCTGCTCTTCCGTAATATCCGGCTTGGCCTTCTTCAGTTCCAAAATCCCCGAACTCATCGACACGGCGGCTTCCGCCACCGCCCCAAGGGCGGAGAAAATGGCCACGGTAACGGCGATCTGCCCGTAGCTGATCCCCGGCATCTGGGAGTGACCCAAGAGGATTTCCCCGGCTTCCGGCCCCAAACCGGCGGCTTGGGCCAGGTATTGGATGCCTAAGATCAAGACGCTGACGAGGGATAAGACGATCAAAGAGGCATAGAAGGAATTTTTAGCCACGGTATAGTCATGGGTGCCCAGGAAGATAATCGTGGCCAGCTTGAGGGGCACGAAAATCGCGGTGATGATGGGAATGCTCAAGCCCCAGGAGATAAGCATGGCCACCAGGACCAGCAAGAGGCTGTTGATCAAGACGCTGAAGAAGCTGCGGATCCCGGTTTCCCCGCCGATGATGGTCATCAAGATGGCCAAAACGATGATTAAAGCGCCAAGGCTGCTCATTCTTGCTTACCCCCTTTCTGCGGCTTTTTTAAAAAGAGGAGGCTGCAGAGGCTGGCAAAAACGATGGTCAAAACGATCCCGATTGCTGAAACCGCGCTCTGCGTCGCCCCTAAGGACATGGTGAAGTTAAAAGTCGTCGCGATAGTGTTATTGTCCCGGAAGTACAGGATTGTTTCCGGCAGGGCTTCAGAAATGAAGATCAAGACCAAAACATTGATCAAAGGCCCCATGATCTCCTGCCCCATCGTTCGTCCGCTAGCCAAAAGCTCCTTAACGGTGATCTCGGGCTTATGCTGGATCAGTTCATACAGGCTGGAAACGATGTCCGTCGCCTCGTCCATAACTGCCCCAAGTACCCCCAGCAGGGCCTGGGCCATGAAGATCCCCCGCGTGTCCTGGGTGGCATAGTCGCCCATTTCATAGTTGAGGTAAGTCTCCCCGGTCAGTTTGATAACGGCATAGCAGAGGGCAAAAGAGACAAAGACCCCGAGCAGGGTTGCCAGCCAGGTAACCAGCATCTTTTTGTTCACCCCCTGCACGATAGCCAGGCTGAAGAAGGAGAAGACGATGTCAGCCAGGGAGAACATCCAGATGATCCCGGCCCCGTTGACCGCCACGTCCCACAAGATCAAGCAGTAAAACAGGATCCAGCTGATAGCCATGGAAACGATCAAGTGCCAGCTCCGCCGGCCGACTACCGCCACCATCAAGGCCAGGGTAATAGCCAAGGTCATGACCAGGATCCAGTCTCTTTTTGGTGAAACTAGGGCCAGGCTGCCGTCAGTCACTGTCACGAAGACCCGCTCGCCTGCCCGGTACTTCTGGGTGACCAGCTGGGAAGGGTAGTAGGTGTTGACCGTTTCAAAGGTCTGCCCTTTGTACTTGCCGGTCAAGACTTGAACGTGCAGGTACTGCCGGCGTTCTTCATCCTTGTTGCCGTAAATATCAGTTTCTTTTTTCAGCAGGCGGTCCTTGATCTTCGTGTCTGTGATCACCGCCACCGGGTTCTTGTAGCCGGTCGTCTTAAAATAGGTCAGCGCGGCCAGGCCCAGACCCAGGGCCAGCAGGACCAGGACGGCCAGGATGCGCTGCTTTTTCGTTTCCATCCTCTTTTTTGTATTTGCCTTTCCATTTTTTGCTTATTTTTAAGTGACAGTCAGTCCGAATTCAAAAACATATCCAATGCTATTCAGGTGAATAGCAATAAACACATTCTTGTCCTCTAGCCGAAGCTAGAGGATTTTTTTAGGCTTTTTCACGAGGAAATGCCTTGTGCGTTCGGTTGTATACACCTCCACTAGGGGGAGCCCTAGCTTCTGATGCTTTTATCATACGCACAGTCAAAGAATTCGCCATGCTTCACA
>NZ_QOCY01000050.1:0-9429 GCF_024701915.1 Lactobacillus leichmannii
GCACCCAGTAGGACTTGAACCTACAACCTTCTGATTCGTAGTCAGACACTCTATCCAGTTGCGCTATGGGTGCATGCATGCCGAAGACCGGGGTCGAACCGGTACGGTTGAAACCAACCGCAGGATTTTAAGTCCTGTGCGTCTGCCAATTCCGCCACTCCGGCATATATATTATAAAAAGCGGAAGACGGGATTCGAACCCGCGACCCCCACCATGGCAAGGTGATGTTCTACCACTGAACTACTTCCGCACAATGCCGATTATACGACTTGAACGTACGACCCCCTGTTTACAAGACAGGTGCTCTACCAACTGAGCTAAATCGGCATGATATAAAATACGGGTGGCGGGACTTGAACCCGCACGTCCGAAAACACTAGAACCTAAATCTAGCGCGTCTGCCAATTCCGCCACACCCGCAGATCGGGGCCATGAGTCGTGAGGGACTTGAACCCTCGACCCTCTGATTAAAAGTCAGATGCTCTACCGACTGAGCTAACGACTCGATGGAGGATACAGGGCTCGAACCTGTGACCCTCTGCTTGTAAGGCAGATGCTCTCCCAGCTGAGCTAATCCTCCATATGACTAGTTTACGGCATAGGCCGTAAGCACAAATATTAGTATATCGTATTCAGCCAAGAATGCAAGTCTTTTTTGCCTTTTTTATTTTGAAAAAGCAAGGCGAAACACAAAAGAACAGCGGAAAACCGCTGTTTTGGGAAAGATTTTAAAATCAATTACATAATGTTGATCTTCTTGTTGGCAATCAGTACGATAGACAGAACGCAGAGAATTGCAATAAAGATAAAGGTGATCTTTTCGTTCTTGTTGAGCTTTCTGCCTTGTTCACGGACGCCTTGGTAATAAACGATCAGGCCTGGTATGTAACTCAAGGAAACAACCAAGACTGATTGCCAGCCAGCCAAAATCATGCACATGAATTGGAAGAGGGCTGCCAATAAGCCGTAGATCCATTGAGTCCATTCCTTGCGTTCACGGCTGAACTTCATTTGGTACAAGCCGACAAACATGTATGAGAACAAGATGGCACTTGAGGCCAAAGTGTAACAGAATTCGTAAGCCTTGTCAGTGAAGAGCAAGGAGAAGAGGAAGATGGTCTGCAAGATAGCAGTAGTGAACAGGGCGTTAGTTGGCGCCTTCTTGCTGTTCAGCTTGCCCCAGAACTTAGGAGCAGCACCGTCTTCAGCGATCAAAAGCATGGTTTCTGCTGGCAGCATAGTCCATGACAACCAGGAAACGATAGTGGAAATGATCAAACCAATGTTAATGATCATCATGCCCCAGTCGCCGACGATCATCTTCAAGTCGCTACCCAAAGCTGGTTGTGCAGCGCTGGCCAATTGGGCCCGGGTAAGTAAGCCGTATGGCAGGATTGAAATCATCATGTAGAAGACCAAAAGCAGGACGAAACCAAGCATGGTTGCTTGTTGCGCTTCCTTCAGGCTCTTGGCACGTGAGCCCATGACTGAGGCCCCTTCAACACCGATAAATACCCAGATCAGGGTCATCAAAGTCCCCTTCATCTGTGGCCAAAGGCCGCCAGTAGTGGTCCCCTTGGACAGGTTGTTGGCAACTCTGCCCCAGAAGTCAGCGGTGAACATCCCGCCCTTGAAGGAAACGATGCAGATGATAACAAACATAATCAATGGCACAACCTTGCAGAAAGTACCGATCGTGTTAACGAATGAGGCACTTTCAACACCGTTGTTAACCAAGAAGGTCAAGGCCCAGCAGAAGATGATGGCCACGATGATTGAAGGCAGGTTTGAACCGCCCTTGAAGACCGGAATAAAGGTCCCGATCGCGCTCATCAGCATAGTCGCGAAGGCCAAGTTGCCCAGCCAGGCACTCATCCAGTAGGCCCAGCCGGAAATGAATTCGCCCAGAGGGCCATAGCCGGCCCCGGCGTAAGCGAAGATACCACCCTTAAGATCGGATCTCTTCTCAGTCAAATTGTTCAATGACAGAACAAGCATCAAGAAACCAAAGCCGACCAGCAGCCAGGACAAAATCGCGGGCCCTGGAGCGGCAGATTGGGCAATGGAACTGGTAATGCCGAAGATCCCAGTCCCAATGGAGGAACTGACGATCAAAGCGGTCAGGCCGACAAGGCCTATCCCTTTTTTGTTTACTTTCTCTTCCATGATTTTTACCTCCCAAATACTCTTTCCACCTAAAAAGGCGGAGATAGTCTAAACCCTTGAGCGATAGACCAGCTTCGCGATTTTAGGATCTTAAAACCAATTAGATGTCTTCACGAACAATTGGGCAAGACATGCAACGTGGACCACCACGGCCTCTTGACAATTCGCTTGAGCGAACTTCGTGAACGAGAATCCCGTGTTCTCTCAGCAAAGCGTTGGAGACGTAGTTTCTGTTGTAAGTTACAACTTCACCTGGAGCGATTGCCAAAGTGTTTGAACCGTCGTTCCATTGTTCACGCGGAGCTACGATTGGGTCACCGTTACCAGTTGGGATCAAGTCGATTTCTGACTTGCCCAGTGCCTTCTTCAGCACTTCCTTGATGTCAGTGTGGTGTTCGAAGGTTACTTCGCCATCCTTGCCTGGGTGCAGTACCCAGTTGTCAACCTTGCCATCTTCAGTCAAGATGTCCGGGTGAACAGTGAATTGGTCGTAGTTGATCATGGTGAACACCGTGTCAAGGTGCATCATCGCGTGGTTGTGCGGAATTGAGATGGCAATTACAGTGTCGTAGTCAGAGTTTGCGAACAAGCTCTTAGCGATGTCTTGAATTGCGTCAGCAGTAGTCCGTTGTGAAATACCGATTGCTACTACGTGGTCGCTCAATACCAGTTCGTCACCACCTTCGATATGGCTTGCGTGGTTTCTGTCACGCCATACCTTAACCTTGCCTGCAAAGCGAGCGTTGTACTTCAAGATGTATTCAGTGATCATTGATTCACGCTGACGAGCTGGGAAAGTCATCTTGTTGACTGACATCCCGTCGCCGATTGAAGCTTGCGGGTCACGGGTGAAGTAAGCGTTTGGAAGTGGATCCATCAAGAATGGCCATTCAGTGTTTTCGGACACTGCAGCCAAGTCAAGGATAGTCAATTCCAGGTCGTCTTTGCGGATACCTTCGTAGATTCTGGTTACCAGTTCAGCTGGAGTCAGAGCCTTCAAATATTCAACCAAAGCGTCATGGGTTACGCCGGCAACAAAGCCTGCTTCAACAACTTGTCTTTCAATGAATTCGTTTCTGACAGCTTCGTCTGCCAAAGCTTCAGCAGCCAGGTCTTCGGTGTAGATAACTTCGGCACCATTGTCGCGCAGAGTTTGTGCGAAGAAGTCGTGTTCTTCCTGGGCGATTGGCAGGTATGGAATGTCGTCAAACAAGAGACGTTCCATTGAATCCGGCGTGATGTTTTCGATTTCGCGCCCTGGCCTGTGCAGCATAACTGTCTTCAACTTACCAATTTCTGAAGTTACATGAATAGGACTTGTCATAATCTTTACACTCCTATAATTGCTAATTTACCTAATATCCTAATGATTTGTGTGGTTATAAATCGTCAAGTCAACCTACTAACGACTTAACTAACTAGTTGTTCGTAATTTTTAAAGAGAGATTTTCATACTAAAATTTAAAACGGTCGATGAGCTGACGAGCTTATGCGTGGATAACAGTCCCCAACTGTCCAGCAAGAGCAGCGTCTAAGCCTGACAGAGAAGTAATGATGGCTTCTCTTTCCGGGTGGCCTTCAACGAATGACATGCAGGCTTGAACCTTAGGAAGCATGCTGCCGGCCGCGAATTGACCTTCGTCAATGTACTTCTTGGCTTCTTCAACAGAGATGTCTTCCAAGTTCTTTTGGTCTGGCTTGTTGAAGTTAATGGCTACGTAGTCAACAGCGGTCAAAATGATCAGCTTGTCCGCGCCAACATTGTCTGCCAACAATGCGCTGGAGCGGTCCTTGTCGATAACGGCTGGCACGCCCCTGAGCCCTTCTTCGGTCTCAACTACAGGCACCCCGCCGCCACCACCGGCGATAACGAGTTCATTTGCTTCAATCAAGGTCTTGATGCTGTTCAATTCAACGATTCTCTTTGGGGTCGGTGAAGGAACAACCTGCCGCCAGCCGCGCCCAGCGTCTTCCTTGAAGATGTAGCCCTTGTCTTCGGCGATTGAGTTGGCTTCTTCCTTAGTGTAGAAGGCCCCAATCGGCTTAGTTGGGTTTTGGAAGGCGGTGTCAGCCGGGTCAACAACGATCTGCGTTACGATGGTTGCCACATCCTTGGTCATGCCGCGCTTGCGGAGTTCGTTTTGCAGGCTTTGCTGCAGATGATAGCCAATGTAGCCCTGGCTCATTGCCCCGCATTCAGGGAATGGGAAGGCAGCGCTTTGGCCGTGTTCAGCAGCGTAGCTCATGCCCAGGTTGATTTGTCCAACTTGCGGACCATTGCCGTGGCTGATAACTACTTCGTTGCCGGCGCTGATCAAACCGATCAGTGAGGAAGCTGTGTTCTTAACCAATTCCAATTGTTCGGCTGGTGACTTGCCGAGGGCGTTACCGCCCAATGCTACAACAACTTTTGACATAAGAGCACCTCTTCTTGATTAGTCGCCCAAGGTAGCAACCATGACAGCCTTGATAGTGTGCATTCTGTTTTCAGCTTCACGGAAGACAACTGAGTGCTTGCTTTCGAAGACTTCGTCAGTTACTTCAAGTTCCTTCAAGCCAAACTTTTCGTAAACTTCACGGCCAACTTCAGTTTCCAGGTTGTGGAAGGCTGGCAGGCAGTGTTCGAAGATAACGTTAGGGTTTTCAGTAGCCTTAAGAACGTCCATGGTGATTTGGTATGGTGAAAGCAATTCGATCCGCTTCTTCCACTTGTCGTCGGATTCACCCATTGATACCCAAACGTCGCCGTAGATTACGTCCATGCCCTTAACGCCTTCCTTAATGTCGTTTGAAACAACGATCTTGGCGCCAGTGTCCTTAGCGATTGCGTTAGCCTTTGCCAAAGTTTCTTCACTTGGGTTCAGTTCTGGAGGAGTTACAACGTGGTATTCCATACCCATAACTGCGGCACCCAGCATCAAAGCGTTGGATACGTTGTCGTGACCGTCACCAACAAAGGCAAACTTGATGTCCTTGTATTCCTTCTTCAAAACTTCCTTAGCAGTCAAGAAGTCAGCCAGGACTTGAGTTGGGTGGTCAGCGTCAGTCAAACCGTTCCAAACTGGGACACCGGAGTACTTAGCCAAAGTTTCAGCTGCTTCTTGTGAGAAGCCACGGAATTCGATACCATCGAACATGCCGCCCAATACGCGAGCAGTGTCCTTAACTGATTCCTTGTGGCCGAAGTGTGAGCCGCTTGGCCCAAGGTAAGTTACGTGAGCGCCTTGATCGTGGGCACCAACTTCGAATGAACAACGGGTTCTGGTTGAGTCCTTTTCGAAGATCAAAGCAATGTTCTTGCCCTTCAAGCGAGGTTGTTCAACACCAGCGTACTTGTCCTTCTTCAGTTGTTCTGCCAAGTCAAGCAGGTATTCCATTTCACGAGTGTTAAAGTCTGCGAGAGTCAAGTAACTGCGGTTGCGTAAATTAAAAGCCATGATAGCTTCCTCCTGTTTTCTATTGTTTTGTGTTTTTCACTTGTTTACGATTATTATTATAGAAATCGTTTTCAGAAAACAACGACAAAAACCAAAAAGATTTACCAAAAAAATCAGCAATCAATTAATTAGTTTTTCTAAACTGTATAATCGAATTTTTTAAATGAATAGAAGGCCGCTTATACGGCCCTTTGGGTACTTTTCCCCCGTTTATACACTTTTTTATATTAAGCTGCCTTTGTGTTAAAATAGAAGCATTGACTCAGCTAACTTCAATTTACTTCAAAAATGAGGAGAAAATGCAAAAATGCACTTTTATATCACAAACAAAAGCACCAAGAACTTACAACTAATTAGTGACGCCCTGGAGCGGAACTTCGAAAACATCATCGTGGGCCGGTCAACTGATGCCCAAAGGACCTTCGATGATCTCCGCCAGCTCAGAGTTGACGTATTGGTGGTCGACTATGACCTGGCTCCTTTTGACGGCCTGGCTCTCTTAAGGCGGCTCAAGCAGGCCAACATCTTGCCCCGGGTGATCATGACGGCCAATACGCCGTCAGAATCCGTGATTACGGCTGCCTACCAGAACGGCTGCGATTTTTTTATCCACCACCAGCTCAATTCTGAAGAGATTGCCCATATTTCCAAAATCATCAGCACAACCCTGCAGCTTTTGAGCAACATGCGGGTGATTAGCGAGCTCTCCGGCAGCTTGAACAATCCATATGGCCGCCAGCAAACCACCCACCGCCAGCAGATCGACCATGTTACCGACACCCTGCGCTTTTTGGGCATTGCATCAGAAAAAGGCTATGATGACATCATGAAAATTATCCGCTTGATGGTCGACAAGGATATGAGCTTTGACCAGATTGACCTGGAAGAAAGCTTCGGCATCAGCAGCCGGGAGAAAAAGGTCATCTACCAGCGGATCCGCCGGACCCTGCACATCGGGATCGTCAACCTGGCCACCATGTGCATCGACTACCCGGACAACGAAATGCTGCTGGACTATGCCAACAACCTCTTTGAATACCAGAACATCCACGTGGAAATGCAGCACCAAAACAGCAAGGAGCTGGAGCGGGGGCAGATTTCCCTGCAGCACTTTTTTGACGGCCTCCTTCAGGAAAGCTACCGGGTCAAGCGGGACAGCAACAATGAGCTCTGGTAAGGAGCTTTCTGCTTGTAGTACAATTGGATAGTAAAGAAAGAACTTATCTCTTTTATATATAAAGAAAGGCACAACATGTTAGAAAAAGTTACCGTTGACCCAAGTTTTTGGGAACTCTTCCCTGACGCGCAAGTAAACATCATGCTCGTCAGCGGCATCGACAACCATGACACTGATGACAATTTGGCCTGCCGGCGCAAGCTGCTCAGAGAAGGCAGCGACAAGGCGGAAGACTTCCTGGGTGCTGCGGCTTTTGCCAAGAACCCAGTTGTTGCTGAATGGCGGCAAGCCTACCAGCAATTCAAAAAGAAGAAAGGCGTCCGGGCTTCCATCGAAGCGCTCTTGAAGCGGATCGACAAGGGCGAGGACTTGCACCCGATTTCACCATTGGTTGACGTCTACAATTCAGTTTCCCTGGCTCATGGTGTCCCAATCGGCATCGAAGACCAAGATAAATTGGCCGGCACCATGCACCTGGGCCAAGTCCACGAAGGCCTGCCCTTCCAGCCGGTCGGCGCTGACAAGGACGAACCGACCCTTGAAGGGGAAGTTGCCTGGTATGACGACCAAGGTGCCGTTTGCCGCTGCCTCAACTGGCGGGATGCCCAAAGAACCATGCTGGATGAAGATTCAACTAAGGGCGTAATCGTAATTGAATCAGTCAACGCTGACCAGGCCCAGCGAGCTAACGAAGCCATGAGCGACTTGGAAGAGCTTTTGGAAGAATTTTTCGGCATCAAGCCGGACAAGTCTGTGGTCTTGACCAAGGACGCGCCAAGCGTGGACGTTGACTAAAAAACTATCAACAAGTTTTCCACAAGCAAAAAGTCTTACCCGTCATAGGTAAGACTTTTTTCGATTGACTAAAATATTTTACTTCTTTTCCTGGCTCCAGACCTTTTCTCCGCCAATCCAAGTCGACGCCGGCTTGACCTTGGCTAAGTCCTCTGCCTTTTGACTGAAGATGTCTCTTTCCAAGATAACAAAGTCGGCGTCCTTGCCCGGGGTCAAGGTTCCGTTATTGACGAAGCCGCCCATCTTGGCCGCGTCTCTGGTATAAGCCAGGATGGCCTGGACTACTGGGATACCTTCATCTTCATTAATAAAACCGCCTGCTGCCGTGTGTCGGGTCACTGCCGCGTAGATTCCGTAAAAAGGACTGTCCGGTTCCGCCCATGGGGTGCATGGGGCATCAGAACTGAGGCTGAAAAGAATATTTTCTTTGTCTAAGCTCTTGATCCGGTAGGCCATTTTCAGCTGGTCCGCTGACAAAAACTGCCGGTAGGAATCTTCTTCGGCGAAGAAGAAGATCGGCTGGGTGGAAACAGCCGGGCCAATTTTTGCCCCCTTCAGCTCCTTGAGCATGGAGTCGGATAAAAGTGAAGCGTGCTCGATTCTGACTGACGGCTGACCTTCAAGCCAAGGATCCAGATCCTGGCAAACGTCGATCACCCGCTGAATGGCCGCGTCGCCCATGGCGTGAACCGCGACCTGCAGCTTATTTTCTCGGGCATAAGCAATAATTTCCCGCAAACGGTCCTCACTGGTTAATGCCACGCCCTTTTTGCCAGATGGGAAGGCATCCTTCATCAAGGCCGTTTCACCGGAAATACTGCCGTCCATGAAGACTTTGAGCCCGGCCACCCGCAGGCGGTCACTCTTTTCGATTTCCAAAGGACCAGCAACTTCATCAGCCACGTAATAGATAGCTGACTTAGGCTTAAAGCCCTGCTTGTAGGCATCTTGGTACAAGGAAAGCGTGGCGTAAGGGTGCAGCCGCCCCATCATTTCCCCGATGGCCACCAAGCCGTTTTCCAGGTAGTGGCTGGATGACTTGACCAGGTTGGCCACGTCATTTTCGTAAGACAAGGCAGATTTAGCCCGGATCAACAGCTGGCTGGCCGCGACTTCCCGCATGAAGCCAGTTGGCCGGCCGGAAGCGTCTTTTTCAATCTTCCCGCCCGCCGGGTCCGGCGTATGCTCATCAATTCCCGCTAATTCCAGAGCCCGGGAGTTGCCCACTGAAGAGTGGCAGTCAGACCGGTACAAGAAGATCGGCTGGGTAGTTGATACCTGGTCCAGGTCATCTCTGGTCGGGCTCCGGTGTTCAGCCAGCTTGCTTTCGTCAAAGCCCCAGCCCTCAATCCAGACGTCAGGCCCCTGGCCATATTCCGGAGTATGGCGGAGGGCTTCCTGCATTTCACTAATACTGTTAACCAAAGGCGGGGTGCAGGCTGCCCCATGCAAGGCGTCAGCAATATACTTGGGGTGGGTGTGGTTGTCGATCAAACCTGGCAGGACGGTTTGTCCCTGAAGATCAATGAGTTCACCCCGGCCTTTTTCCCCAATAGCCACGATCTTGCCGTCTTCAACCGTGATTGAATCAGTAAAGGCCGTCTCGTTTTCCCCGGTAAAAATTTTCCCGTTTACAAAAGTTCGGCAGTTCATCTTTTTCTCCTGTTTTCCTATTAATCCTAATTCTATATCTGTTAAGCGTTTACAATTTTATTCTACTCAGAAAGCCGACAAATAACAGTACAAATTAGGCAAATAGAAAATAAAACAAGAAAACAAGAAAACAAAAAGAGCCAGACTTCCGTCTGACTCTTGATTCGCGCGGCAGCTTCCTATCCTCGCAGGCAGTTTCC
>NZ_QOCY01000051.1:0-28670 GCF_024701915.1 Lactobacillus leichmannii
AAAAGAAATACGGCTGGCAGAAAATCTGTCAGCCGTATGGCTTGAGTTGTAAAATCCTGGGAAATTAGCATTCAAGAAAGCTTGCCGATGATGTGGCTGGCAAGAAACGAAAGAATTTCTTACCACACCACTAACAACTTTCGATCCAGCGATGAGGCAAATATGCTTGTTAAGCGGGCGTTCCTCTACTTCACGCAAATGCTCATTGATGAAAATCTGATTAAAGAAAATGCCTTGTTTATCGACGGAACCAAACTTGAAGCAGATGCCAATAAATACTCGTTTGTTTGCAGAAAAGCTGTCGAGAAGTATCACGACAAGCTTAAGAACCATGCCCTTGAGCTCTACGATGAGCTTGTTAAAGAGAACGTCACACAAACGATTGAAAGAGAACAAGAAGCGGCAGGACTTGAAGAAATAGCTAAAAGCACAGAGGCCAAAATTGAAAAGCTAACCGAAGAAATCGATAGCGAAAACCTTGATAAGACAGAAAAATCAGCTCAAAAGCAGTTACGCAGAAAGCTGGAGAAAATAGCTAGGAAACTGCACAAGGACTACATTCCAAGAGCCTACAAATACGAGCAATCAGAGAATATTTTCCAAAGCAGAAACAGCTATTCCAAAACAGACCACGACGCGACCTTTATGCTTATGAAAGAAAACCACATGCGCAACGGACAACTAAAGCCGGGCTATAACATTCAAGCAGCCACATCTAATTAATACGTGATTGATTATGCCATATTTCCTAATCCAACAGATACAAGAACCTTGGTACCTTTCCTAAGTCAAATGGCTCTCCTGTCTCATTTTGAGAACATAGTAGCTGATGCGGGTTATGGCAGTGAGTACAACTATATCACGCTAGTGTAATGTCATACCGAGATTTAAAGCATGCGCAATCAGAACTATAACTGCTGATATAGAGCCGCATGCGTAGTATCCGTGCCAATATTATTAAGATATCATCATGACATTACACTAGAAGATCAGTTTAAGAAGAAATACTACATTCAATACTCGACATACTGAATTGAGAAAACACGCAAATACAAAAAAGATCCAACTAAGGTCGCCAATTGGCACTACGATGAAGCAGATGACTTCTATATCAATCCCCAAGGAGTAAGATTCAGATTCAAAGGTTATAGCAGTAAAGTGGACCGGTACGGCTATAAGCGAGACTTTAAAATTTATGAAGCAGATCCGATTCAAGAAACGGATGAATTAGAAGAAGCCTCTAAAACACCAAAAGGCTATCAGCGCCGCATTACGTACAATCCGACGTGGGAAAACGTTAAAGCCCATGCGAAAGAATATCTTGAGAGCGAAGACGGAAAACGAATCTACAGCTACCGAAAAATAGACGTAGAGTCGATTTTTGGGCATCTCAAGAATGTATTTGGCATGCGCCGAGTTCACCTCCGCGGAAGGAAGAAAGTAGAAACTGATGTAGGATTAGCCTTTATGATGATGAATCTAGTGAAATATTGGAGCAGAGAGCTGCTAAAGCTCTCTTTTTGTCATGCATTGGGAATATTCCCGACAAGCAAAAAAGGTGAAGCTCGAAATATTACATCGAGTTTCACCTTTTTCATTTATCTAAAGTCTAGTTTTTCCCAGACTCTTTTCATATCATTTATCCAGTGATTAGTGGTGGGATGCACCGCTAGTTGCTTCTGGTTCAGCTGCCTTTACTTCTTCCTTGGCAGCATCTGCCTTGGTTGAAGGACCAGTCTTAGCGTCTGGGTCAGAGTTGCGGCGGTAAGTTGCGCCAGTTGCAGCGTCTGGGTCAACAACCAGCTTCTGGCCAGTTACTTCGCAGAAGTACTTCACGAATGGGTAGATGTCTTGAACCCATTCGTAGATACCCATGTAGTTGCCTTCTTCGTCTTCCACTCTCTTGTAGTAGTGCAAAACGAGTTCAGTCAAGTTACCAGTTGGTACTGGCATCCAAACTGCATCATGGCCGCCTTCCTTGGTCCGCAGGGCGTGAACAACCTTCTTGGCATTTGGGATAACGTCACGGATGTCCGGGTGAACGGCGCCCATAGTATCACCGACTTGGGCTGGCACACGGCGGGCCTTCATCTTGTAGTTAGGGTCTTGCGGACGGTTGTACCACAGGAATTGATTGTTGTCGTCCACGTAAGTCATTTCACCGAAAGTGTTGCGGAGCATCCAGTTGATTTGGTTAACCGTCAGCAAACCTGAGTCCAGCTTAACGTAGTCATCGCCTTCAGCAGCATTAACCTTGGCAGCTGCCTTGTCCAGCCATTCAGGGTCGTTCTTTTCCAAGCCGTCAACAGTGTAGCGGCTGTGGCCAGTTGCTTCAAAATCTTCCTTCAAATATTCTTCAGGGTTCATGTCCTGCAGCCATTTTGGTTCTGCCATAATTCAGTCTCCTTCAGTCTTGCAACAAACTATTTTCTTTGTTTCCTTACTTACACTCTCCATTGTATCCTGTAAGCACTTACTTTGCAAGAGCAATATATCATATTTCTTATATGTACAAAAATAGATATTTTTCTTTTTACTAAATTAAAAAGCTTTTTAACATATATTTTGCTGTATAAAAGTAATAAAAAAGCCAGCTTAGGCTGGCTTAACTTTGTCTAAAACAATAATCTGGTCGAACATGGCCTTTTCCACGTCCGAAATCTTGTGGGCGACTTCGATCACCGCTACCTTCGGATTGCCCAGCAAAGTCTCATGGATCTCCAAAGACAGGCGGGGATCCAGGGCACTGGTGGCTTCGTCAGCCAGCAGGATCGGCCGGCCAGACAAGAGGGCCCGGGCAATTTCCACCCGCTGGATCTGCCCGCCGGATAGGTTGTTGCCGTTCTCCCCGACCGGGTAGTCCAGGCCGTTTTCCTGGATCAGGTCATCCAGGCCCGCTTCATGGCAGGCCATGAGCAGCTGTTCTTCATCCACCTGCCGGCCCAGAGTCACGTTAAAGCGGAGGGTGTCGTCAAACATGAAAGGCTTCTGGTTGACGTAGGAGTAGAAGTTGTGGGCCTTGTACCAGTCCCCCGTCACTTCTTCACCGTTGATTAAAATTTCACCATGACTTGGCGTGTAGATGCCCAGCATGAGGCGCAAGAGGGTGGTCTTCCCCCAGCCGGACGGCGCCATCAAGAGGATCTTTTCCCCTGGCTTGACCTTGATGTTCACGTGTTCAAAAATCTGCCGCTTGCTGTGCTTGGTCACGTAGGCCACGTCCCGGATTTCCATGCCGTCAAAGTGGTCGACCGGGTAATTGTCGTCTTTTTGCACGTAATTGAGGGCCCGCTGGGTTCTCTGCCACATCGGCACGGTTGACTTGACCTGGTTGAATTCGTTAAACAAGGTGACCACCGGGCTGATGAAGTTGATGGCCAAGTCGACCATCATAACCAGGGTCCCAACCGCCAGCCGCCCCTGCATCATCATGATCCCGCCGATCGTGCAGGGAATGATGAAGCAGAAAAGTTCCGCTGCTGAGTAGATCAATTCCAGGGCCCAGGCCTGGGTCAAGGTCATGCTCCGAAGGGCCGTTTCCATGTCCCCGGCAGCGCCCATCGCCCGCTTGACGATATTAGTGCGGACGTTGTAGAGGCGGGCTGACTGGGCCCCGTTCAAGCTGTCAGACACGTACTGGGTGTAGACGGCATTCTTCTGGGTCCAGATCTTGGACTTCTTGGTGATGATCTTGCTGGTAATCATCTGCACGCCGGCCGGAGCCAGAGTCGCCACGATAAAGATCAGGGTCATTTCCCAGGAGTTATATAAAGCAAAGGCCAAAGAGCCCACGAAGGTCAAACTTTGGTAGATGATGTCCAGCTGGGCCGTGACCCGGTTGGTTTCGATCTGCTTTAAGTCGTTGGTCATGAAACTCAGCCCGTCCTTGGTGTCCAGGCTGTTTTGGTCGATCAGGTAGCGGAGGTTGGCCTCTTTCAAGGTCATGTTCACGCTTCTGATGATGTTCATTTTGGTCGTTTCATAGAAGAAATTGCTGGCCATGAACAAAAGCTGGCCCCCGGCCGTCAAGGCCGCGAAGCCGACCAGGCGGCCGTAATCAGCCTTGCCGGAAGAGGCAATGTTCAGCATGACCTTGAGCATGTAGGCCACGAACAAAACATTGCAGGCCTTGATGGCGGCCAGGAAGCTGAACAGGGCTACCTGGCTTTTCCGTGCGTATTTGAGACTCATTGGATAATCCCTCTCTTTCATAAACATTATAGCAATCTTTCCTATTTTTGCCGCCAGCATTGATATAATTAAGATAATCCTAAGAAAGTAAAATCTTGCTAAAGTCTGATTCTTGGCAAAGCGTGACAATTTTTTAAAAAAGAGAAAAAGACCGGAAAGACTAGCGGGAAAAACAAAGAATAAAAACTAGAAAGAAACGAGAAGACAAAATAAATGAAATTAGTTGAACTGCATACCAAAGCCGACCAATTATCCGGCAGCTACTATCTGGGCTACCTAGTCTACCAAAGCGCGGACGCGGCCACACTCATCAGCCTGGACGACGACGCCAATGCCGGCGGGGTCTTGGTCATCAATAACCAGGACATCCTGACCAGCGTCGACGAATCCCCCAGCCTGGCCTACTGCCAGCACCTGATCGATGAAGGCAAGTCGACCGACCCCTTCGCCCTCATGCCCCTCAACCAGGAGCTCCTGAAGACGCCTTTGACCAGCCTTAGCGCGGCCAGCCAAGCCGCACTGGAGAAGGACCTGGTCGTCAATATCACCTTAACCAGCGGGATCGTCTACACCGGCATCATCGCCTTAGCCGGTCCAACCGAAATCCAGCTGAAGCAGATCGGGGACGACTACGAGCTGGACCCTCTCTGCCTGGTCATCCCCCTGTCTGCCATCTCCAGCCTGGAATTAAACGCTCCTTTAAACAAGCTCTGGAAAAAGTACCAGACGGTTAAAGAGCAGTTTGCCGGCCAGAATCCCTACGGCTTAGTTGAACTTTACCTGGACTGGCTGGATGACGCCCGCTTTGGCAGCTGCCTTTTGGGCCTGGTCCTGGACCAAAGTGACCAGTTCCTGCTTTTTGAAAGCTTGAATGACTATGGGCAATTAGAATCCATCTGCCTGGTCAACAGAGAAGACGTGATTCATGAATCAGTAAATTCCGCGGCTATCGACTTCTCCAGCTTCCTGGTCGCCTACAACCAGAAAAATGAAATTTTTGATCCGGGCCACTTGGGCAAATTAGCCCAGTCCTTAGACCATGTCCCAACTGCCCGGGAAGTGATTGAAAAAGCCGGCAAGCAACTGGTCAGCGTTGACGACTATGAATTAGCCGGGGAAAACCTGGGCTACGTGACCGCGGTAGACGAAGCAGGCTTCACCATTGAGGACCCGGAAAGCGGGCAGGAAGTCAGCCACCTTTTTGAAAACGTCTGTGCCTTGGACTTGGCCAGCACCGAGCTGGAAAAAATGCGGGAATTTCTGGCAGCCCAAAACCAGTAGGCAAATAAGGCATATAATGAACTAGATAGTTATAGTTAGGAGATTTTTCCAATGAAACAAGGAACGACGATTTTGACTTTGGACAATGGCTACCATCTTTGGACCAACACCCAAGGGACAGGTGATATCCACCTGCTCTGCCTGCACGGGGGCCCGGGCGGCAACCACGAATACTGGGAAGATACGGCTGAACAATTAAAGAAGCAGGGCTTGAACGTCCAGGTCCACATGTACGACCAGCTGGGCTCCCTTTACTCTGACCAGCCGGACTACAGCGACCCAAAGATCGCGGACAAGTACCTGACTTACGAATACTTCCTGGACGAAGTTGAAGAAGTCCGGCAAAAGCTGGGCATCGATAACTTCTACTTGATCGGGCAAAGCTGGGGCGGCCTTTTGGTCCAGGAATACGCGGTTAAGTACGGAGACCACTTGAAGGGGGCCATCATCTCCTCCATGGTTGACGACATCGACGAATACGTGGCCGCGGTCAACCGCCGCCGGCAAGAAGTCCTGCCGCAGACCGAAATCGACTTCATGCACGAATGCGAAGCCAAGAACGATTACGCCAACCAGCGCTACCAGGACGACGTGCAGATTCTGAACATCAATTTTGTTGACCGCAAGCAGCCTTCCAAGCTCTACCACCTGGGCAACCTGGGCGGCACGGCTGTCTACAACGCCTTCCAGGGCGACAACGAATTCGTCATCACGGGCAAATTGAAGGACTGGCACTTCAGAAGCGAACTGCCAAAGATCAAGGTGCCAACCTTGCTGACTTTTGGCGAAGTGGAAACCATGCCTCTGGAAACGGCCAAAACCATGCAGAAACTGATTCCTAACTCCCGCCTGGTCACTACTCCTGACGGCGGCCACCACCACATGGTCGACAACCCCGATGTCTACTACAAGCACCTGGCTGACTTCATTAGGGAAGTTGAAGCCGGCATTTTCCAAGGCGAATAAGATTATGAAGTCCTTATTTTTGAGGGCTTTTTTTGTAAAAGAAATCTTAACCTTTGGTAAAAGATCCAAAGACTTCTGCCTTAGCTTTTAGCCATTTTCAAGTAAAATAGGCTAAGACTAATCAGAAGCGTTTAGGAGGCAAAACTTTGACAATCGGTAAAGAACTACAGAAACAGCGCCGCGCCAAGCAGCTCAGCCTGGAAGCCGTTAGTCAAACCCTGCGGGTCGACCAGGCGACTCTGCAAAAGATTGAAGCCGATGATTTTCAAGGCTTAAACCCGGTCATGGTCAGAAGCTGCATCCGGCAATATGCCAGTCTGCTGGGGTTAGACGGGGCACAGCTGCTCGACCAGTTTACTGAGCCGGCCGCCGCCGGCAAGGACATTCCGGCTGCTAAGCCAGCCAGTCCAGTTAAAGAGAAGGTAACTGAAGTCCGGGCTGCTAATCCGGCGCCAGTTAAGGAGGCCAGCCCGGCCGGCAAGGCCAAGGAAATTTTGGACAAGAGCAAGGTGCCGCATGGCTTCAAGGCAATTTTTAAATTCTTTGACGCCATCAACTTGGACAAGCTCTTAAAGATCGGGATCTGGGTCATCCTAGGCCTGGCCGTGGTCGGGTCCGTAGCCGGCGGCTTCAATGCCCTGGCTTCTAAACCCACCAGCATTTCCCACTCATCCAGCTCTTCCAGCTCCTCGTCACCATCATCATCTTCTTCATCTAAGCCAGCTCAAGATGATTCCGCTAAGCCTGATGAAAACAAGCCAAGCCATGATGACCAGTCGAGCCAGCCGAGCCAAAGCCAAAGTAAAGAAGAGCAGGTCAGCTCTTCTAGTGAAGCCAGCTCTTCTAGTTCCGTGGCCAGCTCATCTAGCCAAGAACAGAGTAGACAGGCCTCTTCCTCTAGCAGCCAGTCAAGCACTGACACGACGACTGATACAAACGAATAAAGTGCATGCAAAAAGCGCCCGGGTAACCGGACGCTTTTCGTTTACTTTTTTTGGCCTTAAGCCCGGCCCTTGTAAGTCCCTTCCAGGGTGTTGATGACCAGTTCGTCGCCTTCGTTGATGAAGTCAGGCACAGTCACAACCAGGCCGGTTTCCATAGTGGCTGGCTTGCCGCCGGAAGCTGCGGTTGCCCCCTTAATGCCTGGCTGGGTTTCTACTACCTTCATGTTGACAGTTGATGGCAATTGCACAGCCAAAAGTTCCCCGTCTTCAGTGAATTCCAGGATAACTTCGATATTTGGCATCAGGTACTTGACGTCGTCACCCAGTTGGTCGCCGGAAATCGCGTATTGTTCGTAGGTTTCCGTGTCCATGAAGTTGTAGCTGTCGCCTTCAGCGTACAGGTATTGGGCGTTCTTCTTGACGACTTCGACCAGCTCGATCTTTTCACTTGGCCGCATGGTCTTGTGGATCACGCTGCCGGCCCGGACGTCACGCAGGTCCATTTGCATAACGGTGTTGCCCTTGCCTGGCTTGTGGTGGTTAGCCGCCATAACCAGCATCAGCTTGCCGCCATCGTCAAAAATCATGCCTTTTTTCAATTCAATTGCTTGCATAAAAAAATCTCCCTAATAAATTTTTTATCACTGTTCTTCATTATACCATTGACTTAAAAGCCGCGAAGGTAAATTTTGTCAATCAAGTGCCCCTCAACCTTATGCAGGATCAAATTGGCCCGCTCCTTGGTCGGGGCGATGTACTGGCGGAGGTTGACCAGGTTGACCATCTGCCAGGTTTCTTCCGCCAGGCGCAGGGACTCGTCTTCCGGCCCGTTGGCCAGCTTGTAGTAGAAGTTGCTTGGGTCATTCTTCTTCATTTTCATGATCTTCTTGAAGCGTTGCATATACCACTTTTCAATCAAGTCTTCTTCCGCATCGATATAAATTGAAAAGTCAAAAAAGTCGCTGGTCACCAGCTGGCCGCTTTCCGGCAGCTGCAGGGTGTTGATCCCTTCGATGATCAAGATGTCGGGCTTTTCCACATGGCCATAGCGGCCCGGGACGATGTCACTTAATTCCTGGGAATACAGGGGATAAACGACGTCATTTTTTCCGCTGACCACGTCTTGGAGGAAGTCTCTGAGCATCTGCATGTTGTAGCTTTCCGGGAAACCCTTCCTGGGCATCAGCTTCCGCTTCTCCAGCTCCTGGTTGGGGTAGATGAAGCCATCAGTGGTCATCATCTGGGTCTTTAAGTCCGGGTAATACCGGGTCAAGAGCAGCTGCAAAAGGCGGGCAGTCGTGGACTTACCCACGGCAACTGAGCCGGAAATGCCGATAATATAAGGCACCTTGCTTTCCGGCAGCTGCAAAAATTCTGCCTTCTTAGCGGCTGTCGCCTGCTTGGCCTGGTAGGCCAGGTGGATATAGTTCAGCAGGGTCTGGTAGATTTCATCGACGTCCTTGACGTCCAGCTGGTCGCCCAAAGACTTGACCTTGGCCAGCTCTTCATTAGTCACCGCCAGCTCGGTCTTGGGGGTTAAAGCCGCCCAGGCCTGCCGGCTGAATTCAGTATAGTTTCGCATTCTTTTTACTTGTCCTTTTCTCATTCTTTATCTATTATAGTAGAAAAAGCAGGAGAAACTGGCAAATGCCAGCTTCATTTTTCAAAGAAATGAGTGAAACAGATGAAGAAAGTCGTGCTTTTTGGCGATTCAATTTTTAACGCGTATGACGGGCAAAAGGATACCGACCGTTTGACCAAGGCCTTGGCCAAGCGGCTGGGAGACGCTTACGAGGTCGTGAACATCTCGGTCAGCGGTGCCTGCGCCCAGGACGTCCTGCCCAGAGTCGGCAGTCTGCCTGCCTGCGACATTTTGGTCGTAGAGTACGGGACCAACGACGCCGCCAGCTGGGGCTGCAGCGCCTATGACTACCAAGAAGGGCTGGAAAGCTTGATCAAGCAGGCCCAGAAGGTAACCGGGGCCAGCGATACTCTAGTTTTAGCT
This sequence comes from Lactobacillus leichmannii, assembly GCF_024701915.1. Lineage (NCBI taxonomy): Bacteria > Bacillati > Bacillota > Bacilli > Lactobacillales > Lactobacillaceae > Lactobacillus > Lactobacillus leichmannii. The sequence goes on from NZ_QOCY01000051.1 coordinate 9,388, forward strand.
CCGTCCATGCCGGATTTGACGAACCCGGAAATGGCCGCGGCCTACTCCTTGGAGAAGCTGGACGAGTACGTCGACATCGTGCAAAGAGACGCCGGAAAGACCAACTCCTTCTTCTTCGACTTGACCCACAAGATGGAAAAGCTGAAGGACCTGCCTTCCTTCATGATTGCAGACGGCCTCCACTACAGCGAAAAAGGGATCTCCTGGCTGGCCGATGTCCTGGCTGACCAAATCAATAAGATGGCATAGGAAAAGCGTCCGGTTACCCGGGCGCTTTTTGCATGCCGCTTAAACAGGAAAAATGACCGCTTGCGCGTCTGCTCTTTCATTTTTGCTTAATCTTCTTCATAATAAAATCTGAAAAGGGGGGAGAAAAGATGCAGGTAGAGTTTAAACAAGACAAGCAGCTAAAAGAAGACCAGCTCATCATCAAGGCCAAGAAACTGACGCCGGAAATCGAAGCGGCTCTGGCCTTTTTGGAAGAAAAACTGGCCCAGAAGATCACGGTCTATCAAGGCAGCGATGAAATCATCCTGCCCCTAACCAACATTCTCTTTTTTGAGACCAGTGACCGGCACGTCTGGGCTCATGACCGGGAAGGCAGCTACCTGGTCAAGCAGACCTTGCGGCAGCTGGAAGCCAGCCTGCCCAGCGACTTTGACCGGGCTTCCAAGAGTGCCCTGGTCAACTGCCGGCAAATCAATGCCGTCAAGCGGTCCATTACGGGCTGCGAGCTTGGCTTTACCGCTTCTTACAAGAAGGTCTTCGTCTCCCGCCGCTACTACCAAACCCTGATCAGCCATTTGCACGAAATGAGGTAAGCACAATGAACAAGAACAGAAAGTCCGCGGTCAGATGGGGCTTGATCCTGATCGCTATCGCCATCCCCTTGATTTTAAGCCAGCTTTTTCCAGACTACTTTACCCTTTTTAAGCTCTTCAACTTAAGTTGGGGCCAGGTCTTCTGGGTTCTCCTCTTAGCCTGGATCGCCTGGACCAGCTTCAAGAACCGGGCCCTCTTCTTTGGAATTTTTGCCAGCGGCTTGATCGTCAAAACCATCAGCGAAGCTAGCCACTTCTTTAAATGGACCGGCTACATGTACCTGGCCCTCTTCCTAATCGCCCTGGGCTGCCAGCTTTTGGCCGGAGGAAGCCAGCTGGAGGTCAAGATGAATGTAAAAACTGGCAAGAAAGACGATGACGGCACTAGCCTTAGCTACAGCGAATCAATCGGCGAAAATGGCGAAAAAGTTTCCATCGAATCCGTCTTCTCCAAATGCGTCCGCTACGTTCACAGCCAGGCCTTGCGCAAATTATCCGTCTCCACCGTCATGAGTCCGGTAACCATCTACTTGGACCAGACCCAGCTCAAGGATGGACGCGGCAAGCTGGATTTGGATGCGGTCTTCTCCAAAGTTGATATCTACATTCCCAGAGAATGGGAGGTCCAAGCCGACTCCAGCCCGGTCTTCTCCCGCTTCACCGCCCTTAACCCCAGCGGTTTAACAGCGGATTCACCCCTTTTAAAAATCGATGCTGACCTGGTCTTCAGCCAAGTCACCATTCACCGGGTCTAAAAAAACTGTTCAGTTCCTTATTTAATAAGGCTGAACAGTTTTTCTTTTATTCTATTTTGTTCTAATCAACCTTGCCCAAGTAATTTGACTTTTGTCCGAACCACTTCTGGTTGATCTTGGCCAAAGTCCCGTCGGCCTGCAGCTCCGCCAGGGCCTGGTTGATCTTCTTTTTCAAGTTCTTGTCGCCCTTCCGCATCCCTACCGCGAACAAGTCCTCTGGCACCTCTTTGTTCAAGATGACCTGGTAAGACTTTGAGTCTGCCTCGTGCTTGATGTAGTATTCCGCGTAGGTTTCATCCAGGAGGATCCCCTTGATTCTGCCGGCGTTGAGGTCCAAGAAGGCTGACGGAATAGTGTCGTAAAGGACCTTGCTCTTCGGCTTAATGACCTTTTGGCTGCCATCCAGCCAGATCTGGGCGGTTGACCCGCTCTGGGCCCCGATTGCCTGCCCCTTCATCTGGGCAAAGGACTTGATCCCGCTGGACTTCTTCACGACCAAAACCTGCCGGTTTCGCAAGTAGCTGCGGCTGAAGGCAACTTTTTTCTTCCGCTGGCTGGTCACGCTGTAGCCGTTCCAAAGAACGTCAATCGTCCCGTTTCGCAGCTCCGTTTCCTTCATGGACCAGTCGATAGTCTGGAAGTCCGCCTTAAGGCCCAGCTTCTTGCACACGGCCTTGGCTAAGTCGACGTCGTAGCCGACCAGTTGGCCATCTTTTTGCCGGAAGTCCATGGGCACGAAGGTGTCATCCAAGCCGATCACCAGGCTGCCCCGCTTTTTAATCTTAGCCCAGGTGTCTTTTTGGTTGGCTTCTTTAGTTAAATTGCTGCAGGCTGTCGTCAAAAAGCAGGACAAGACCAGGCCCAGCAGCAGGATTCTCTTAAACCATTTCATTGCTAATGCTCCAATGTCTTAACCTCTAGGACCTGGTCGGCCACCTTTTTGGCAAAGTCCATGTCATGGGTGATAATCAATTGGGTCAGGCCTGACTCCTTCAAGCTCAAGATGAGGTCGGCCACCTGGTCCCGCAAGGCCGAATCCAAAGCACTGGTCGGTTCATCGTAGCAGAGCATCTTCGGCTGCATGGCCAAAGCCCGGGCGATGGCTACCCGCTGCTTCTGCCCGCCGGAGAGCTGGTAAGGGTAAAGGCCGCCCTTGTCCGCCATCTGCAGCTTCGTCAAAAGCTCCTTGGCCTTGGCTTCCGCTGTTGCCTTGTCTTCTTTTAGCGCCAGCTGGGGAGCCAGGGTGATGTTTTCCAAAACTGACATGTTGGGGAAAAGGTTAAAGTCCTGGAAGACCACGCCCACGGCGCCCCGCTCTTCCTGGCTAAGCTCGTATTTTTCCCCGTCCAGGCTCATGCTGCCCGCGTCAGCTGTTTCAAGGCCGGCCACGATCCGCAGAAGGGTCGTCTTCCCGGCCCCGGAAGGACCAACCACCGTGAGGATTTCCCCGTCCTTCAGGCTGAAGTTCATATTTTGCAAAATCTGCCGGTTGCCAAAAGACTTGGCTAAGTTTTTTACTTCAAGCATGTTTAGTCCTCCTATCTGTAGTATGAGTAGTGCTTTTCCAGCTGCCGCAAAAGCAAAGTGCACAGGCCGATCAAAAGCAGGTAGATCAAGGCTACCAAAACCAGCGGCACTAAAGTCACGTCCCGGGCCGTAGCCAGGTTGCCGGCTCTGAGCAAGTCGCCCAAACCGATCACGTAGACCAGGGAGGAGTCCTTGACCAGGTTGATCACTTCATTGCCGATTGAGGGCAGGACGATTTTTATTACCTGGGGAATAACGATCTTTCTGAGGGTCTGCCCGTAAGTCAATTGCAGGACCTTGGCTGCCTCAAACTGTCCCCGGTCGATGGCCTGGTTGCCGCCCCGGAAGATTTCAGCAAAGTAGGCCGTGTAGTTCAGGACAAAGGCCACCAAAGCCGCCATATAGCGGGGGAAGGTCAAGCCGACGATCGGCAGGCCGTAGAAAACAAAGATCAGCTGCAGCAAAAGTGGGGTCCCCCGCATCAGCCAAACGTAGAAGTTGAGTAGCCACTTCAATGGGGCAAAGCGGCTGCTTAAGCCGAAGGAGACCAGGATCCCCAAAGGCAGGGATAAGATCAATGTTTCAAAAAAGATTTGCAAGGTCATCCCCGCCCCGCTGAAAAGGGAGGGAAGTATTTCCATAACATATTTCATTCGTTTTACCCGCTTCCTAGAAAAAGAAAATAAAAAAGTCCTCCCGGCCCCAAAGGGCCAAGAGGACGCGTCAGCGTGATTCCACCTCGTGTTCACCGGTCCCTCGCGGCAACCGGCCTCACCAGCTTGAGAAAGCCTTCAAGCTGCAGCGGTAACGGGCTGACCCGGAAGGAGTTACTAAGCCTTCACCCCTCCTGCTCACAGACGTGTGTTCAGCCAGCCCTCGCTCCCCTTTCCACCAGCGGGAAGTCTCTATCTGTCCAGGCAGGCCTACTTCTTCTGTTCATCGCGTGAAATATAACCGACTCTAAGTCTGTTTTTAGTAATATTAAACTAATATTAAAAAGCCGTCAAGCTTTTCTTTTACTTTTTTACAAAAGTTGCTTCATTAGTTGGCAAAAGCGGACTCTTTTCACCAGCGTAAACCAGGTCCAGCTTGTACATGGCCCGGGAAGCGATCGTGTAGACCAGCTGGGTCTCGTCTTCTTCGTGGTAGGCCGCTTTAGAGGCATCCCACATGATTACGGCGTCAAATTCCAGCCCCTTGGCCAGGTAGGACGGCAAGACCAGGTTCCCTTCCACCAGGCGCTGGTTGGCGCTGGAGATAAGGTGGACCCCCTCAAGCTGGTCAGCCAGCTTTTTAGCCGCCTCCAGGTCCTTAGTGATGATGGCAGTCGTCAGCTTTTGGGCGTCATTTTCCGCTAAAGCTGCTTTCAAAGCCGCTAAAGCTTCTGCTTCATCACTTCTGCCCCAGACTTGCGGCAAAGGCCCCTGCCGGTTGAAACTTTCGATTTTTTCACCATGGCGGAGGATCTGCTTGGTGTAGTCAGTCAGCTGCTTGGTTGACCGGTAGGACTTGGTCAACTGAACCAGCTTGGTCTTTTCCGGGTCAAAGAGGCCGGAGATCTGCTTTAAGAGGCTGCTGCTCTCGTCCTTGGTAAAAATCGCCTGGTTCAAGTCGCCCAGCATGGTGAACTTGGCCCGGGGGAAGTTGTAGCGCAGATAGGCCAGCTGGAAGGCTGAGTAGTCCTGGATTTCGTCGATAAAGCAGTAGCGCATTTCCAGGTTAGTCTGGCGGGCAATGATCTGGTCGTAAAGGTAAAGATAGGCTGAAGCATCCCGGAGGTCAATTTCCTGCTCTTTGAACTTAGCCTTAACTTCTTCAACATGGGCCAGCCATTCTTCTTCGCTGATCCCGTACTTGGCCAGGTCCGTCATCTTCGGCACGGCCCGCAAAAAGGCCAGGTACTGACCCCGCAAGTTCAAGAAGCCGTTGTGGTTGATCCGGCGGGCAAGCTTGGACAGGTGCTTGATAACGATTTTTTTGCCCAGGAAGGCCCGTTCCGCCTTTTCTGAAGAGAATTCCTGGTCCGGCCGGTCGTACATGTCCAGCATCTGCTCGTGGCTGAGCCCTTCGATTTCCCGGCTGACCCAGACCTTGCGGGCTTCACTGGCCACCCGTTTGTTCAAGCGGCGGATCAGTTCCTCGCGGGTAGCGTCAATCCGGTTGCCCAGCTTGTAGTTTTCATTGAAGGAGTAGTAGAGCTCCTTGATTTCTTCCTTGCTGAAAAACGGCTTCTTTTTGGTCCGGAAATAGATATTGCGGAAAATCATGCCGGACTGGTTCAGGTGCTGGCCGTAGCGGGTAGCCAGCTTGTAGAAGGCCAGCGAATCCTTGAAGCGACCGATTGCCGTGTCAGCCTGCCGGTCTTCAAACTGGTCAAAGAGGTTCTGCACCTTCATCTTCGGCAAGCGGCGGGCGATAAACTGCCAGTAGGTCATCTGGACCATGTTCTGCTCGCCCATTTCCGGCAGGACGTTTTCGATGTAGTCGTTAAAAAGCTGGTTAGGACTGAACATGATCACATTCCCGCTCTTGAGGTTGCCCCGGTAGCGGTACAAGAGGAAGGCGATCCGCTGCAGGATGGCACTGGTCTTGCCAGACCCGGCCGCCCCCTGGACAAAGAGCAGGTCGCTGGTCGTATCCCGGATAATCTTGTTTTGCTCCTTTTGGATGGTCTTGACGATGGACTTCATCTGGATGGAGGACTTTTCTGACAGAACTTCCATCAGCATCTGGTCGCCGATGGTTTCGTCAGTGTCGAACATGTTGATGATGGTTCCGTCTTCGATCATGAACTGCCGCTTCTTGCTCATGTCGACTTCAACCGGCCCTTCTGGTGAGTAGTAGGTTACCTTGCCGATCTTGCCATCGTAGTAGATTGAGGAGATCGGGGCCCGCCAGTCATAGATCAAAAGCTCATTGTTCTCGTCCATGAAGGAGGCCAGGCCGATGTAGATACTTTCCGGCTCTTCACCAGCCTCCTCAAAGTCGACCCGGGCGAAGTAAGGATGGACATGCAGCCGCTTTAAAGTAGCCAGTTCGCGGGCGTTGACCTGCCAGGCAGTGTCGCGTTCTTTGAGCATTTGCTGCTGCTGCTGAATCGACAGGGCCGTGTCCATTGAGGTCGAGTAGTCGTCATAGTCCAGGCGAATATCATCATAGAAGTGGGCGCTGATGTTGCGGGCTTCGGCCTTGTCTTTAGCGATAGCCTGCTTGAGCTGGTCCCCCTTTTGATCAATCTTTTGCAGGACCTGGTCCAGGTGGGCTTGTTCTGCTTTGCGGTCTGAGTTTTCTACCATGTAATATATGCACCTTTTCTAAAAAAATAAACTCCAACAGCTTTTCTTTGAAAAAACTTGCCTAATATTCTACCATTTTTCAGCTTAAAACTAAAGCCAGACCGCCTTAGGAAAAGCTTAAGCAGTTTCAGCGGCCTTTTTGCTAGGAAAAAGAGCTGGCAAATCTTATAATAATTAGCGCAAAGGAGAAAATTGATGCGACGATTTTTTAATTTCATCAAGAACCTGCTCATCTTAGCGATCATGGCCGCGGCCGTGGTCAACTACCATGAGCAAATACAGACTTTCCTGCTGGAAGCAGCGGGCACGGCCAGCACTTATCTGGAGCAGAAAGGCTTAAAGAGCAAGACTCTGGATTTAAGCGGCGGCGTCGTTGCTGAAAGCAATAAGAAGGTCACTAAGAACACGACCGGCTACCGCTGGCCAAAGGCGACGGCCAAGGTCTACATCGGGGTCAAGCAAACCGACCTCTACAACGCCACGGTCAATGCCATGGCAGCCTGGAACCAGACGGGAGCTTTTACCTTTAAGCAGACTAAAAACAAGAAGAACGCCCAGATCGTGGTCGTGGCCAACTCCAAGAACAACGGGGCAGCAGGCCTGACTACCTACAAGTATCTCAGCCACACTAACCGGCTCTACTCAGTCCAGGTGGCTCTGAACACCTACTATCTGGAAAACGACTATTACAACTACACGCAGGCCAGAATCGTCAACACGGTTGAACACGAATTAGGCCACGCGATCGGCTTAGACCACCGGACCGGGGTTACTGTCATGTACCCGACCGGATCCATCTACACGATCCAGCCAAAGGACATCAAGCTGGTTAAGAAGATTTACAAGAGCAAGTCATAAGGCAAGTTAGAAAAATGAAACGGATTTATCTGGTTAGACACGGGAAAACTTTTATCAACAAGTACAACAAGATGCAGGGCTGGTGCGACACCCCCTTGACTGACGAAGGCCGGGAAGGCGCAGAAAAGGCCGCTGAGGCCTTGCAGGAGCTGCCCTTGGACATTGCCCTGTCTAGCAACACTTTACGGGCCAGCGAGACCTGTGAAATCATCATGGAGAAGAACTGCAACAGGGACCTGCTCCAGCACCTGGCCTACCCTTACTTCAGAGAGCATTTCTACGGCTACTTTGAGGGGATGGACAATGACGTGGCCTGGCGGATGGTCGGCGCGGCCCACGGCTTTACTAACGCCGCTGATTTAGCTGAACACGCGACTTGCGACCAGATAGCTGACTGGACCAAGGAGGCTGACCCCTACCACGATGCTGAAGACAGCAAGGAATTTTGGGCCCGCTGGCAGAAAGGTTTTGACTTGATCCAGCAATTGGACGGGGCAGAAAATATCCTGCTGGTCAGCCACGGTTTTGCCATCAAGACCCTGGCCCAGAAATTTGCGGTGGACGGGATCGACACGACCGTTCACCCGAGAAATTCATCAATTTCGACTTTAGTGATGGACGAAGCTGGCAATTTGCAGATGACCAGTTACAACAAATTGCAACTGTAATTTTTACCAGATTTTTACGGACAAAAGGCCTTGCAAGTTAGCATAGAGCTACTATAATATGAGCCGGCAAGAGAAAAAAGCAAGATTCCAGTTTAAGGATGGAGCGCAATTAAATATATGAGAACGAAGATTTTTGGTCACCGCGGTTATCCAGCCAAGTTCCCGGAGAATTCCCTGGAGGGCTTTGACTACTGCATGCATCACGGAGCTGAGGGGATCGAATTCGATGTCCACTTAACCCGTGACGGGGTGCCAGTGATCATGCATGATGAGAACATCAAGCGGACCACTAATGGCAAGGGCCTGATCAAGGATTTCAGCTTGGCGGAATTGGACCAGTTCCACCTGGCCAATGGCGAGCGGATCCCCCGTTTGAAGGACCTCTTCCAGCTGACTGAAGAATCTGGCTATGAAGGCCAGCTGAATCTGGAGATGAAGACCAATAAGTTCGATTATCCAGGCTTGCCGGAGAAGATTTTTGCCCTGGCGGACCAGTTCAAGTTCAAGCAGGAGATCATCTACTCCTCCTTTAATTTGCAGACCTTGATCCACGCGCAGAAGACCCGGCCGGAGGAAAACTACAATTTCTTGACCGACAAGCGGATCAAGGACCCGGCAGCTTTTGTCAAGGAGCACGGCTTTAAGGGGGTCCACCCCAAGCGCTTGCTCGACACGGACACGCCGGAGCGAATCTGGACGGTGGACAGTCCCCTGCGGGCCAAGAAGATTATTGAGTACGGCGCGGCCGGCTTTTTCACCAACAAGTTCGAAGATATGATGGACCTGCGCAAGCGGGTGGCAAATTACTAACGCGAATATATGAGGAGAGTTGCCTTAGCGGGCAGCTCTTTTTTGCGTGGTATGACATAAGTTAAGCGCTATATCAAGTGTTGTATCCAGTTCCAGCAAGTGCTAAAATCGACTTGTCCAATATGTGTTAATGAATTAAGGAATGTGTGATTATGAAGAAAATTTCAAAAAATGTTCTGCTCGTGTCATCCGTTGGTTTAGCTGGGTCTGCATTCGCGGTTACTAATACCCACCCGGTATTTGCGGCAAGCAATGCGGCTACTAACGCGAACTCAAGCCAGGATGTTGCCAGCGCTCAAACTCAAGTGAACGAAGCTCAAAAAGAAGTTGACCAAACGCAAAGTCAGTTGAATGCGGCTGAAAGCCAACTGAGCACGGCCAACAATAATTTGGATCAAAAGAATACTGATCTGCAAAAGGCAAAGGACGCTGTTGATAACGCAAATGAAAAAGTAGCTACAGCAAGTCGCTATAATTCATTTATCCAAAGCAATCTTAGTGAAGCACAATCTCATCTTGACTCTGCTAACAGAGATTACCAAGATGCTGTGAAAGATAATCAAGATCAGCAGCAGAAAGTTGCTGACGCCCAAAGTGATTTTAAAAGCAAAAATAATCAGCTTGATGAAATTCAAAAGAAGAATAATGATATAAACGCACAAATCGACTCTGCTAATTCAGATATCAATAATTACCAAGGTCAAATCACCGACTTACAAAAAAAGAAGGATGAACTGAGCCCTAAACTGGATGCCGCTCAACAAGCTCTTAATGCCAAGCAGCCAAAAATTGACTCTGCTACGCAAGACCTGCAAAACGCTCAAAAAGACTTGGGTGAAGCAACTTCTACTAATGAGCAACTCACTCTTCCGCAAAGCTACATTGACTATGTAACTGGCAAGTCAACTGACTGGGATACTGCTAAGAAGGATCTGCAAGACGCTATTGCTAACCATAGCTATCCGTTTACTGATGGGGATGCAAGTGACACTGTTTATGATGATCCATCAGCTTTATCTGACTCTGATAGCAAGCGTCTGAGCCTTTATGTCAAGAATCTGATTGATTCGATCAATTCACAAGTTGGCTCACAGGGTAAACTGACTATTACTGATGGCTCTCTTGCATATGCCAAGCGCTACACACAAGAATACCAAAACAGCAACTATGTCTTCAGAAAGTACAATGCGATCAAGTCAGCATCAAGCATCATAGGACTTGATGAGTATGCTGTTACTGGATATGACATTGCTGCTAACAGACAAGTTACAGGTTGGTCTCAAGTAGCCATTAATGGTTACGTACATACTTATTATAATTATGGAACAACCAATATGAGTGAAATTACCAAAGCTGCCTTTGATTTGGTTACTCAGCAGCTGGCTGATCCAAGCAACTACAAGAATATCACTGACAGCAACGGCTATTTCTCAGTTGCCGTAACCACCCAGGACGATAAGTTCTATGTTTGCCTTTTAACGATCAACCCTTCTGGACTTCCAAACAGCTTTGGCACTAAAAAAGTTTTGCCAGTAAGCAAGGAAGAAATCGCTACTAAAGAAGATACAGTTAAAAAGGCTCAAACTACTTTAGACCAAGTTAAGAATGACGCAAGTGCTGAACAAAGCACTTACGATCAACTTCAATCTCAGAACCAAGAACTGGATCAACAAATCAGTGACTTGCAAGCAAAAATCAATAACGGGCAAAACTCAATTAACGATTTAAGAAGTCAAATTGAGGATGATATTTTTGCTAAAGCAGATGTAAAACAAGCGGTGGTCGCATTATCTCAAGCACAGTTTGTAGCACAAATGACCGCCACCAAAGTTCAAAATGCAGAAGCATCATTAAACGCCGCTCAATCAATCTTGTCTTCCGCAAAACAAGATGCTACTTTGGCAACAAATGAATTAGATAAGGTAAACAGTGTAAAGCAAAAACTTCAAGCGGCTCAACAAGCTTACGATTCTGCATCTAAGGCACAAAGTGATGCTTCAAAGAATGTAGACTCCTTAAAACAACAATTGGCAACTGCCAACACGAAGTTGGCGCACGCTAAAGCTGAATTGCTTCTTGCTCAAACTAAGCAGAACACTGACAATAAGCAAAACCAAGGTAGCTCTGACAACAAGCAAAAGTCGGATAACTCCAATACCAAGAAGGACGCTAATAACTCCAAGTCATCAAGTTCAACTACTGGTAAGCAGACTACTACCAAGAAGAAGACCACCAAAAAGGCTACAAAGAAGACTACCAAGAAAGCTACTACAAAGAAGAAATCAACGAAGAAAGCTACTACTAAGAAGACTACCAAGAAGGCCACTAAGAAGAAGGTTGCCAAGAAGGTAAAGAAGGCCAAGAAAGTAGTTGTCGCAAGCAGCAAGTTTACTAGCTTGAAGGGCAGCAAGAAGGCTTTTGTCGGCAAATGGAAGACGGCTAAGTCCGTTTCCGGCTACCAAGTTCGCTACAGCACGGCTTCCTCAATGAAGAAGGCCAAGACTAAGAGCACCAAGGCAACCAAGCTCAAGGTTTCCGGCTTGAAGAGCAAGAAGAAGTACTACGTACAACTCCGCTCCTACCGCAAGCTCTCCGGTAAGACCTACTACTCTGCCTGGACAAAGGCCAAGACTGTAAAAAATCGTTAATCTAAGAATCAAACCTGATTCCAAACAAAAACTATCCCTTGTGGGATAGTTTTTTTACTTTATTTTTAAAAATCAGCGATAACCTCGCCTAATGTCCAAAGTGAGATAATTCCAGCCATGGCTTCCTGCCCATCTCTGTAGATGTATCCTTCCATGACTGTTATCGTCATATTGTAAGTGTCCGTGATAATCTCAAATTCAGCATCGGGGTACTTTTCCAAATACTCTTGCAAGTTATATCTTACGCCCGAAAAAGCCCCGTTTTCCATCCCCTTGTCAAAAAATAAGGCATGGCATTCTTCCAAGTCGATATCGGTGAACGTTAACTTTGCCGGGTAAAACTTCTAGGAATCTTTGTGGTACTCATACACTAGGTCTAAATGCAAAGTGAGATCGCCATCGTTAACTTCCATTTTTACAATCCGACTGTCATGCAAGTCAAACGGAATGTTGCTGACCGTCTTCTTTATCAGTTTCATAGCTTCTCCTCTAGTTTATCCCTGTTTTTCTAGTTATTAACGATAGCACTCATCGACTCAATCAAGCCCGCGTCATTCAAGGTAACCTTGTCCGCGCCATTTTTAATCATATCCGCAACAGCGTCATCATTCTGGTAAACCGTCCAGATTCCATAGTCTACGCCATACTTACGAGCCGCGAGAATATCATCAAGCGTTGTCGTATCCTTATTGCGGTCAGCACCGGCCTTTAAGTGGGACAGGAAAATATAGTCGTTATCAGTCAAATGGCGGTTGTAAATCCCCATCATGGCAATTTCTTTGCCACCCGGAATCACGTTTCTGACTTCTTCCAACTCACCAATATTAAAGGAAATCAAGGTCGTTTGCTTCTGCATCCCTGCTTCGTTAATTTCCTTAACTACCTCTTTCAAGGCTTCCATATTGTTGATGTACTTCAACTCCAAAAAAGCTTCCTTGCCATACTTCTTACAGATTTCTAAGTACTGACGCAAAGTTGGCACGCGAAGATCTTCATAAACCTTATCCTTATCGACGCCATCCAGCACACCCTTGATCTTGTAGTTTTCCACCTGGTCAAAAGGAATATCGTTGATGTTCTTTCTGTAGTTTGGATCATCCGCGCTGATATTGGTCGTCCGGGCCAAAGTATTATCGTGCATGATAACCAGCTTGTTGTCTGACGTATTATCTACGTCGGTTTCAATCCCCCAAACTCCGGCTTCCTCACCAGCCTTTTCAAAAGCCAGGGTCGTGTTTTCCGGATACTTAGTGTTATAGCCCCGGTGGGCGATAAACTTGACCGCCGTCTTAGCCAGGCCAGAAGTACTCTGCGTCTTTACATCAACATTTTCCAGTCGGACCAGCTTGGCAATATCAGCAATCTCGCTTTCTTCAATTGCTGCCTGGTTGCTCTTTCTCACCATGATTAGGTACTTGTAGCCAGGGTCCAGGATAATCCCCTGCTTTGACCAGTTGGCCTGCACGCCGACATAACTTGGCTTTTCATCATCTGTGTACTTAAGGGCCTTGATCTGGTAGTCAAAATAATTGTCCAAAGCCAGATACTTAGTTTGGTCAGCCTTGATATAGTCAACCGTCGTCAGCTCATTCTTGCTTTGGTAAAAATTCCCCGCGCTATCCAGGCCCCACAAGCCCAAGTCCCTTTCCGGCTTCTCACTTGCCGGCAGCTTACGGTACTGGGCGTACAAAGTAACATCCTTTAAAGCATAGCTAGCCCCCAGATCATACTTTTTGCCGCTCCCATCCGCTTGAGTGTTAAAGGAATCGAGAACGTAGCCAGGTTTACTGAATCCTGTCTCTGGCAAGGTGATTTTGTCGCCTTCCAATTCATGCAGAGTGATATTTTTCCCAAAGCCCTGGTTGGCTGCAATTTGAATAGTGTAATTTTCCAGCTTGCGGTACTGGGCCCACAAAGTCGTGCTCTTCTTAAAAGTATAGGCCTTGCCGAGCCGGTACTTCTTCCCCTTTCCGTTTGTGGCAACGGTATAGTTTAAGAACTTGTAGCCTTCCCGGTTAAAGCCAGTCTTTGGCAGAGTAACTTTCTTGCCTAAGGTAAAAATCTTCTTTTGCCGGCGGCCAGACCCGTCATTGGAGGCAAAAGTCAGCGTTCCCTTAGCTGCAGTAACTTTAACCATGCAGGCGTAGCTCTTTTTGCCATTTTTAGCAGTAATCTTGGCTGCCCCGGCCTTGACTGCCTTGACCTTGCCCTTAGAAGATACTGTCGCTACCTTCTTGTTGGAACTTCTCCATGTCGTCTTTTTCTTGCTGTTCTTCAGATACAAGCGGGCTGTTTTCCCCTGCAGCAGACTCAGCTTTTTCTTATTTATAGAAACCTTAGCTTTTTTGCCTTTCTTGGCCTTCCTACTCTTCTTAACCTGCCGGGCGGCGTGCACTGGCTGCAGCGGTTCCAGCTGCTGTCCAATCCCAAAAGTCAGCAAGACTGCTGAGGCCAGCAGCAACTTTTTGATATCTTTCCGTTTCTTCAAAGAAATTCACTCCATTTTCTTTTCCCGTATATTAGATTAACATCTCTATTCTAGCGCATTTTTGCTAAATAAAACAAAAAGCCAATGAACAAATTGCCTTTTGTCCATTGGTAAATCAGTTAGTAATCATTGAGCCACAAGCTGTAGCCATGTTGTCAATATCGCCGTCCCAATCATTAACAGTATCTTGCTGAGAATCCAGCGTTTCTCTCCTGCAGTATTCTCTACTGGAGAAATATTAGACAGAGGAAAAGCCAACAATTTTTTGTGCCGAAATTCTAGCATCATCTGCACAATGGTTAAGATAACAAACAAGACAATTGATGTCCACAAAATCATTACACGGACACTATCGTCCAAAGAAATTATCAGAAAATCGTTTATTGAATAGACTATCCAGCCACCTAAGAAAAACACCAATGATAAAATCTTTGTTGTGCTTTCCAATTTGACTAATTGGTTCACCTTCTTAAATAAAGTTGGATTTTCACCCAGATATTTAGCTACTTCTATATAGGCTTCACTACGCTTTTGATGCGCAGCTTGTCGCCGTACCAATATTGTCAAAAAAAGAGAACTTAATAACACTGTGAATCCAAGCACACCAAGCATTAATTGTAACAACCCCAATTAATCGCCTCCTTAAAAGCTAAGCAGCAATGAATGTCGCTGGTAATAGTTTAGCAGCCGTTCCAACAAGCGTAGCCGCTACTTCTGGAGCCATAATAGAGGCCAGCAGCAACTTTTTGATATCTTTCCGTTTCTTCAAAAAAACACACTCCATTTTCTTTTCCTGTATATTAGATTAGCATCCCTATTCTAGCACGTTTTTGCTAAATAAAACAAAAAGCCAATGAACAAATTGCCTTTTGTCCATTGGTAAAAATAGCTCTTAACTTGTTTTTAGCGGCTTATGCCAACCCATCGATAAAATGGTCAATCTGCAAGAAGTATTCTACTAATTCCCGGTGCTTCTGCCCGTCTTTTTCATAGTAGTCCTGCAGATCAGCCAAATCCATCTGCTCCATCAACTTAGATGCCGTCTTATCCTTGCTCCAGCTTTGGTGGCGTTGCTGCATCAAGTCATACATGTGCTGCTTAACGTCTTCGTATGGCGCAAAGGCATGTGTCTTCTTGCCCTCTTTAAAGACCAGGTAGTTCTCAATCTCCCGCTTAAAAGTCGCGTGAATGTGTGCCTGCATCCCTGGATACTTTGCCCTGATCCGGTGCAAGTGCCGCTGGCTCTGCTTAGCTTCATCCGTCCCCTTGTCTGAGTCGATCAAGATGAACCAAGGTTCATTCAGTTTAGAAAAAAGGTCAAAATTCAGCCAGGCCAGCAGACTGCCGCATCCCCCGACAGGCAGGATAAAAAGCCCTTTTTCAGCAAAAGTCGCGTCCACCAGCTTTTCTTCATACATCCACTGGTTGATCTTGGTCACAAAACGGACGTCTTCCTGCCCTTCGACCAAGAGAACGCAGCGGGACTTGACCGCCCGCTGGTCAGCCGACAGGCCCAAGCTGCTAGACACTTCCGCCAAGATCTGGCTGTCACTCAAAAGTTGCTGCTGGCCGGCAACCTTCTTGATGATCTTGATCCCTTCCAAAGGCAGAAGACCCATCAAGTGCGGCGTGCGCGGAATCAAGATGACTTGTTTGTTCTTAGCGACCAGTTTAAGCAGGGCCTGGGCCAGCAAAGATTCATCTTCCTCCGACAAATCATTCGCTTCAAAGGCATAGACCACGTTGTTGATGCTGGCATTTTCACTTTGAGCTAAAAGAAAGGCCAGAATAATCCGGCTGACCTTGGCCGTTCCAGTCACCCCGACCTTTTCCCGCTGCTTGATTAGTTCAGCCAGGTTGGGATCCTGGAAGACAAACTGGGGAGCTGGTTCACCCAAGTCCCGGTAGTTGGCCAGAAGCTGGGAGAGACTGCGGCCCAGGCGGTCGTCCAGGTAGTCCTGAATTTCCTTGATTTCCGCTGCCTTGTCCCTAATAGCGCTGCGGGCCACGAAGTTCAAGGGGCTGGCCGCCTTTGACTCTTCATCAAAAAAGACATACAGGGGCATGCTGGCTGAAAGCTGCCGGTAGCGGCCCCGGTTTTGGTCCGTAACTGGCTGAAAGTCCCCGCCTTCTTCCGCGAAGCTGTCGCTTTCTTCCAAATATTGCTTAAGGTCAAAGGACTTTTTGATAGCAAAATCATCGAAATAGCAAGTGATAGCAATTTGCCAGTCCCCGGCCTTGAGGGCTTTCTCATTTAAGTCTTGCAGCTTCAAAGGCCGCTTAGCCAAAGGGCCGTTGAAAAAAATGTCCAGAGCCCGCAGGATGGTCTTCTTGCCCACTTCCCCTTCACCTAAGAGACTGGTCAAGGGGGCGAATTTCAGCTTAAAATTGCGATAACCGCGAAAGTTATGCAGCTCAACCGCGCGCAGCAACATGATTTGCTCCTTAATCGGCTTGGTCGCCGTGTCTTTGCCGGTAGTCCTTCCGGCTCATCTTAACCTTCGGTACCTTTTCAGTTGGGTTAGCCAGTTGCCGGCTGACCCGGTCCAAACGGGCAGCTTCTGCTTCCCCCTTGGCTTCAGCTTTCGCGTGTTCCCGGGCCTTGCGGAGTTTTCTGGCCTGGATGTCCCACATCCACAAGGTCGGCATGATTGCTACGGCTCCTAAGAAGGCACCCATGGTGTTGGCGATCATGTCGTTAACATCATATGTGCCCAGCCCTGTCATCCGCTGGAAATGTTCAATAAACCAGGACAGGCAGAAGGCCATAAATGTGGTGATCATGATGCTATGCAGCCACTTGGACCAGGATGGAATAATGTAACCCAAGGGCATGAAGAGCAGAACATTCATCAAAAAGCCGTAGCGGCCGCCATAGTTTGAGCTGGCAAAGACTTTTTTCAGCCCCCACTTCCAAAAGGCCGGGTCTTTCAAAACCTCTGAGCCGGCGGCCATTTGGGCCGGATGCTGCCAGTAGTAGACAGCAGCCGTCAGCATTCTTGATGCAAACACATAGTAGATCAAAGCACAGCCATAGATAACCGTTACTACCAGCCGCAAAAAGGAGTTCCCCGTGCGGATAGCCCAGTAGCCTGCCAAAACACAGGCGCCAATGACCACAAAGCGGATCAGCAAAGCCAGTTCATGATACATTCTTTTTCACTTCCCCTTACGAATTCCTTTCTACATATTTTATACCATTAGTCGACTTATCAACAAAAGTTGTAATTATTAATTTTATTATCAATATCACAAGATCATTTTTCTAAAGTTCTGCTCTGTGCTATTCTTTATATTAGTACTTTTAATTACAACAATACATAAAATTGGAGTATCAAACATGGACAAAGAAAAAATCAATCAGCTCTGGGACAAATATAAAGACATGATCCCCTACGTCATCTTCGGCGTCTTAACCACCGTCGTTAACATCGTCGCCTACTGGCTCTTTTACCGCGTCTTCCACGTCTACATGATGGTCAGCAACATCATTGCCTGGTTTGCCTCAGTCCTCTTTGCCTACCTCACCAACCGCAAGTGGGTCTTTCATAGCGAAGCCGAAACCTTTGAAGACTACTGGAAGGAAATCCTGGCCTTCTTCGCGGCGCGGCTGGGCACCGGGATCTTAGACTGGCTGATCATGTTCATCTTTGCCGAGCAGATGGGCTTAAACGACATGGTGATCAAGATCGTTTCTAATGTTGTGGTGATCGTCTTAAACTACGTGGCCAGCAAGTTCTGGATTTTTAAGTCTAAAAAGTAGCAACAATTGGTCGACCACTTTCCAAACCATGCCTTGCTCTTAACTGGTTACAACCGCTCTAAAATTTACTACAACGATCCCTGGACCGGTAAAAAGGCATCTATGAGTGCCAAGAACTTCTGGTATCATTATTCAACCCTGAAATGGCTAAGTGGCAGCAAGCGCGCTTTAAGCTATTAAGATAGAAGCTAAAAAGGATTCAAGTTAAAAACTTGAATCCTTTTTAGCTTCTAAACTCAATGATCTTTACTGGGGATTAGTATTGAGATCATCGTGAGACAACTTACTTTCACTTACCTCATTCGCATCATAAAGGTCATGCTTAATCTTAGATGAGCTGATTTCTGGCGTTCGTGGCAAATACACAACGTTTACGCCTTCATCTTTTAGAAAATCAAACTTTCCCTTCCAGTCATCCCCCATGACAAAGGTATCAATGTGGTATTCCTTCATATCGCTCTTTTTCTGATCCCAGCTTTTTTCGGGAATAACCAGATCAACATATCTAATTGCTTCAAGCAACTGCTTACGTTCTTCATAAGAAAAATAGGTCTTCTTATGTTTTGAATTCCAGTTAAATTCGTCCGTTGACAAGGCCACGATTAAATAGTCGCCCAAGGCTTTAGCCCGGCGCAATAAGTTAATATGGCCATAGTGAAGCAGGTCAAAAGTACCATAAGTAATAACTCTTTTCATCGGCCTACTCCTTTCTAAAAAAACTTTACCTTAATTATACAAAAAGTAGGATCCAATGTCCGACTTTAGTTTATTAACTTACTTTTTTAGTTTTTAAGCCCATGGCCTTCCGAATCAAGTTAATGATTCTTTGCCGTTCAGCAGTTGAAATGTTTTGGTATTACACGCCATCTTCCATGTAGCCAGTCCCATGAGTGTAATCTGATTCCAGATTTTTGGTAGCTGCCAGGTAGTTCTTGGCCAAACTAGTCATGTCAGAGAAAGTCATGTCAGTTTGGACTTGCTTAGACAAAGACGAAATGAAGCTGGTATTAAGCAAAGTCGTTGCACTTTCTGCCTTCTTCATTAAAGCTGCTAAGATTTGTCTTTGTCGCTTTTGCCGGCCATAGTCGCCTTCTGGGTCATCGTAACGCATTCTGGAGTAGGCTAAGGCTTTAGCCCCATCCATGTGAGTCTTTTCGCCCTTAGTAAAGGTGTAGCCTTCATAAGTGAAGGATAAGTTTGGCGTAATGTCGACCCCGCCAACCTTGTTGATAATGGTCTTCAAGCCCCCCATATTGATCAAGACATAGGCGTTGATTGGAATATTGAAGTACTTCTTCAAGACCTTGGCTAATTCTTTAGCATTCCCGTATGCATAAGCCGCATTTAGCTTTGATGGTGAATATTCTGGGTAATCCGGTAGGTTGACCTGCATGTCTCTTTCAAAACTGACCAGGGTTGTCTTCTTAGTCTTAGGATTTAAGACCGCAACCATAATGGAGTCAGTTCGGCCTTTGTAGGTTCTGCCCAAAGCCCCAGTATCAGTCCCCATCAAAAGGATAGAGATTGGTTCGCCAATTGCAAGAATAAATTGAACACTTACCATAACATCTGGTAGATTTTGACTATCTACGCCGGTAAATGCGGTCAAGTTCGGTGTCAAAGTACTCTTCTGGAGTCTTGTAGTTTAA